>NZ_CAWMYL010000191.1:0-374 GCF_963871815.1 Vibrio sp. L85 | reverse complement strand
AAAACCAAGAGCACCCAACCACATTCTAAAGCTTTTCGGCTTCTCTCTATCCTTTTGTTTTTCAAGCCCGTTTTAAATATCTTTCCTTAATCGTATGCATACGAATAAGAAATCAATTATTAGGTAGGTAGTTTGTTTGTGAATTGGTTGGCTTGATGCGGTTTTGGCTATGGGCGTTACCGCAAGCGGTCGGGCTTTTCGTCGCTTAGCTCCTCGTGCCGATAACTCAACTCAAGACGAGCTGGCGAATACCTGGTTCATTCTTCACTTGGTATTCGCCGGCTCTGTTCGTTTGAGTTCCTGTCACACAATCCCTAACGCAACTTCGCTATGCGTCTGAAGCGACGCGCTGCGCCTCGTTCCTCGTTGCAAAA
>NZ_CAWMYL010000190.1:0-39386 GCF_963871815.1 Vibrio sp. L85 | reverse complement strand
ATCAACGAGTGCCCACACAGATTGATAGGTTCTTATTTTTAAAGAGCTACTCTTCTTTGTGATTTACATCACTTCGGAAGAGGCGGTCATTCTAGCGAGATAATTTTCTGTGTCAAACACTTTTTGCTATTTATTTTACTTTTTAAAAGTAAAGGCAATTAATTATTTCGCTTTTCTTTCTGACCTTGCCGACTTAGCTTCGAACCCTTGTGAGCTCTGCCCTGTCGACAAGGAGGCATTATAGAGATCGCGCTCACATTGGCAAGCGTTATTTTGCAAAAAATTGCAAAAATAATAGTTAAACGACGACTTTTCGATCAAAGCCTTATTTATCCAACTTTACCCCAAGACTGCATACAACTTATCCACAGAGTTATCCTTTTTATGCTCCTTTTTCTTTCGCTATATATAAAGAAAGCTGCTTTACAGCAGCTTTCTTTATTTACCCTAAACACGGCTTTTGCCAGATTAGCATCTAAATACCTGAGCCATCCTGCTCACTACCATCGTCTTCATGCAATCCACATTCACGCTTTAAACCAAAGAAACGAGTTTCTTCTTCCGACATGCCCGGTTCCCACTTTCTAGTAGTATGAGTGTCACCGACAGAAAGGTAACCTTGATCCCATAGAGGGTGATAACTCAAACCATGCTCTTCTAGGTAGTAGTGCACATCTTTATTCGTCCAGTCAATCACAGGTAAGAATTTAAATACGCCATTTTGGATCGACAAGATTGGAAGACCAGCACGAGATTGACTTTGCTCTCGACGCAGTCCTGAAAACCAAGTACCGACATTTTGCTCACGCAGAGCTCGTCGCATTGGCTCGACTTTGTTTATCTTGTTGTACTTTTCAATTCCCTCTATACCCTGTTCCCAAAGTTTTCCATAACGTGCTTCTTGCCAATTCGCACTTTCTTTAGCTTGATACACTTTAAGGTTAAGGTTCAGTTGCGCTTTCAACTGATCGATGAATTGATATGTCTCTGCAAATAGATAGCCGGTATCCGTTAGGATAATTGGAATGTCCGGTTTTTGTTGTGTCACAAGATGGAGCATCACTGCGGCTTGGATACCGAAACTGGACGAGACAGCGAACTCCCCTTCCAAATTCTCCAATGCCCACTTTACTCTATCTTGTGCCGAAAGCTGTTCGAGCTCGACATTGATTTGAGCAAGACGGAGGATTTGCTCCGTCTTAGTTAATGTCAGTAACTCTGTTAGCTCCGGTTTGGACGCTACAGAATCAAGCATGGAAGTCCCTCTTTGATACGAACACTTCTTGGATAATGCCAGCTCGAATTGTGAAGTCACCAAATGCTTCGCCTTCTTCACGTTCAGCAGCCCAACGAGCCACCAGCTGATCAATCTCTTCTAAGATTTGCTTATCCGTAATGTTCTCTTTATACATCTTCGGTACTCGAGTACCACCGCGGTTACCACCTAGGTGTAAGTTGTATCGACCTGGTGCTTTACCAACTAAGCCGATTTCTGCCAGCATTGCTCGACCACAACCATTTGGACATCCTGTTACTCGCAGAATGATATTGTCTTCTTCAGGGATACCATGCTTTTCTAGAATACCTTCTACATCGGTTACGAACTGAGGAAGGAAGCGCTCTGCTTCTGCCATTGCTAATGGACATGTTGGGAACGCCACACACGCCATCGAGTTCTTACGCTGTTCACTTACGCCGTCATCCATTAAGCCATGTTCACGAGCAATCTTCTCGATCTTCGCTTTTTGGCTTTTTGGTACACCAGCAACAATCAGGTTTTGGTTTGCTGTCATACGGAAATCGCCTTTGTGGATTTTGGCAATTTCAGCAACACCTGTCTTAAGTGGTTTACCTGGGAAATCTAATAGACGGCCGTTTTCGATGAAGAGTGCTAGGTGGTGCTTACCATCTATCCCTTCAACCCAACCGATACGGTCACCACGTTCTGTGAATTCGTAAGGACGGCTTTGTTCAAACTTAACACCGGCACGTTTTTCTACTTCCGCTTTAAACACATCACTACCAACACGATCTAATGTGTATTTGGTTTTTGCATTCTTACGATTAGAACGGTTACCCCAATCACGTTGAGTTGTTACTACAGCAGCAGCAACATCAAGTGTTTTCTCCAATGGAATAAAACCAAAGTCATCCGCTCTACGTGGATAGGTTGACGTATCACCATGCGTCATCGCTAGACCGCCACCAACAAGCACGTTAAAACCAACCAACTGTCCGTTATCTGCAATCGCTACGAAGTTAAGATCGTTAGCGTGTACGTCTACGTCATTTTGCGGTGGGATAACCACTGTGGTTTTAAACTTACGTGGTAAGTAGTTCTTACCTAGAATCGGTTCGTCTTCTTCCGTGCTTTCTACTTTTTCACCGTCTAACCAAATCTCGGCATAAGCGCGTGTCTTCGGTAGTAGATGCTCACTGATCTTCTTCGCCCATTCGTAAGCTTCTTGGTGTAGCTCCGACTCCACTGGGTTAGTGGTACACAACACGTTACGGTTAACATCACCCGCAGTTGCAATCGAATCAATACCAATGCTGTTGAGCGTTTGGTGCATTAACTTGATATTTGGTTTTAGCACTCCATGGAACTGGAACGTTTGACGAGTAGTAAGACGAATACTTCCATATAGAGAATGCTCGGTTGCAAACTTGTCGATCGCTAGCCATTGCTTTGGCGTAATGATGCCACCCGGCATACGAGCACGAAGCATGACGTTATGCAGCGGCTCCAACTTTTGTTTAGCACGCTCGTTACGGATATCGCGGTCATCTTGCTGGTACATTCCGTGAAAACGAATCAATTGGAAGTTGTCTGCAGTAAAGCCACCAGTAATGCGGTCTTGCAGATCTTGTTCAATCGTTCCACGCAGTAAATTACTTTCTCTTTTAAGGCGCTCGTTATCCGAGAGTGGACCAAGCACCTCACCTAATACTTCTTGGCTGTTTGATTGTTGATTCGCGCTCATTAGTACACATCCCTTTGGTAACGTTTCGCTTTACGTAGATCGTTGATAAATGCTTCGGCTTCTTCACGAGATAGCTTGCCTTGTTGCTCGGCTACAAATACCAGCGCATCGTGAACATCCTTTGCCATACGAGTGGCATCACCACATACATAGATGTAGGCACCATCTTGAATCCATTGCCACACTTGTTCAGCGTTTTCTAGGATGCGATGCTGAACGTAAACCTTCTCTGCTTGGTCGCGACTAAACGCGACATCAAGGCGAGTCAGCAAACCTGACTTGAGGTACTTCTGCCATTCCACTTGGTAAAGGAAATCTTGAGTAAAGGTACGGTCACCAAAGAACAACCAGTTCTTGCCTTCCGCGTCACGGTTATCACGCTCCTGAATAAAGCTGCGGAAAGGCGCAATACCGGTACCAGGACCAACCATGATGATTGGTGTGTTGTCATCTTGTGGCAGTTTGAAGTTATTGTTGTGCTCAACAAACACCTTCACTTCACCACCTTCTTCTAGACGTTGAGCGAGGAAACTCGATGCTCCGCCATAGCGCTTTTCATCACCTTTGTCGTATTCAACCAAGCCTACGGTTAGATGAACTTCTTCATCAACTTCCGTTTGACTCGAAGCGATAGAATATAGACGAGGTGTCAATCGACGAAGCAAACCAACCAATTCTTCTGCACTTAGCTTGGTCTTCTTCTCTGCAAGTACATCCACAACTTGCGTATTTGCAGCGTACTCACGAAGCTTGTCTTTATCTTCCACTAGCTTTTGTAGTTTCTTACTACCAGATAACTCTGCGAATTTAGTGACAAACTGAGGGTTTGATGCGGTGATTTCGTACTTGCTAACCAATGCACTGTGAATAGAAAGGCTTTCGCCATCGACTTCAACACTTTCTACACCAGAGAGACCAGCCTTAGCTAAGATAGCGTTGGCTAATTCTGAACTATTGTCGAACCACACACCCAGAGCATCGCCGGCTTGATAAGTTAAACCTGATTCTTCAAGGTCAATCTCTACGTGGCGAACATCTTTACCCGAATCACGACCTGTGATTTTCTGGCTTGTCAGTAACGTTGCGGTATATGGATTTTGCTTGTTATAAGCAGAATGTCCTGGAGCAGCTTGACCAACAGGCAGTTGGACTACTTCTGCTTCATTGCCTGAAGAAAGGGCTTCTTTTACTTGTTCAAGCGCTTGCTTACGCCATTCAGCGGCCGGCGCTTCATAATCCACATCACAATCAATGCGATCGATGAAGGCAGTTGCGCCTAACTTAGACAAGTAAGTATCGAAGTCTTTGCCCGTTTGGCAGAAGAACTCATAACTAGAATCGCCCAGTGCGATCACGGCGTATTGTAGATTTGGTAACTTGGGTGCTTTTTTAGATTGAAGGAACTCATGAAGTTCAATGGCATTATCTGGCGCTTCGCCTTCACCATTGGTCGACGCCACGATGATCACGTGAGTCTCTTTTGCTAAGTTCTTGCCTTTGTAATCGCTAGCATCAAACAGCTCTACAGCAATGCCTTCTGCTTTGGCTTCTTGCTCTAGCGCTTCAGCAACGCCTTTCGCATTACCAGTCTGAGAAGCAAAAATGATGCTTAGCTTGCCTGCTGGTTTTGCAGCAACAGAAGCAGCAGCCTGTGCGATTGGTGTTGCAGCCGCTGCACTTGGTTGGTTTTGAGCGAGTCCCCAGAAGTAACCGCTGACCCATGCAAGTTGCTGTGAAGACAACTCTGAGACAGTTTGCTGGAGTGAGTTAAATTGCTGGTCATTTAGTGGGCTTGCGATTGGTGGATTAGCACCCTGCCCATTATTATCTTCCGACACTTTCTTGTGAGAATATTCATTCTGTTGAAAAGACATTGTCACGACATCCCTATTCATTGCGTGACGATAGATTAACCACTCTCTCTAATAACAAGAAAGAATAGAAGAGAATGTTTTATAACTTTTTGGAAGTAAGAACGCTGAGCTTAGTGCTCAACGATCCTCAATACGAACTTGTTGAAAGCCAACCGCCAACGCCGATTTTGATGCCGTATCAAGATCATCATATAGGCACTCTTCCCCATGACTGTCTGTGAGGCAAACAAACCCACCACGGGCATGGCGAAACTCGACAACCCATCCTCCCTCTTGAATTGAAGGCTCTATAATGGCTTCGACTAGCTGGTTGTCACGAAATAGATGTCGTAATTCGTTTATTGTCATCGCAATCCCTGCTCCAACTTTTATACATTGCTCCTAGATAAGCATGGTAGAAGAGTGAAACTTGGGCGAGAAATTCGATTTAATATAATGAAGTGATATAAAAAAACGCCGCTTATAAAGCGACGTTTTAAAGGATTTGAGGTTATGTAGTTAGAAAGAGTATTGAGCACCAACGAAGAAGCCGTCTGCAAAGATAAACTCTTTACCTAGGCTCGATAAAAACTCCTCTGACTCTAAATCAATCACACGGTAACCACCACGGAAAGTGAGTTGAGACTCTTGAAAAGGAATTCGGTACTGAACACCAGCCATTAGATCAGTACTCTTAATACCTTTGTTATCACCGAAGTTCATCTCACCAATTACATCAAAGTTTGTATTTGGCACAGTGATTTCTGCGTAGCCATACCAAGCCCAAATCAGCTCATCAAAATCTTCCGTACGAGCATTAGTGCCTGCGTCTACGTATTTTGTATCACTCAAGTTACTAAAAGTAAGACCCGCATCGAAGTGCATCAGGTCGTGTTCAAGAATTTGGTAGTAAAGAGTAAGGTCGAGCTTGTCAAAACCCATGTAATCCGCATCAACACTTGAGTAACGAAGGCGCGCATTAGGTACGTATTTCACGTCATGCTCAATCGCAGCGTAGAAAGACCCCGTTGTGTCGCTATCTCTTCTTACTTCATTCACTTTGGTATCCGCTACCCAAACTTCCCCACCAACCGTCGTAGTGAAAGAAGACTCTTGTTCTGCGAAACAAGGGTAAGACGCAGCCAACGATAGTGTCGCTAAAGCGATGGTCGCTTTATATGTCATGTAATTTTTACTCCGAGATAGCTGATTTCAACATTAAGGGGCATGTGAGAAATACTAACATACTCTCACAGCCCACCATCAACTAAATCTCTACTATCCGTTACTTATAACGAGGCTGGGCAACGAAGTTTTTAAAAAACCATATACCTAGTGCAATGACTATCAACCAAGGCAATAGTTTTAGTACAGCGCCTACCATACCCAATAAGAACATCACAACCAATGCGATACCTGTTGCGGCAAATACCGTTACCATAGTAATACCGGTTACCAATAGGGTTGCTGTGAAAACTAAAATAAAGATCAGCTCCAACATAATCACTTCTCCTTTGTTTTAGTTTTACTAGAGCAGGTTCCATACCAACTTATAAATATATATCTAATACCATGATATATAAGTAAAAATAAAGCCAGAGGCATTTCTGTACTCTGGCTTTGTTATTTATCAGTTGGTAATTTTCACCAACCACTGGTGAAATTTACACGTTCAATTCTTTTGGAATCTTCGCCAGTGCATCTTGCAGCACTTCTAGACCTGAACCCGGTTTGTGCGCGTTTTCACTGATGTGACGACGCCATTGACGAGCACCAGGCATGTTTTGGAACAGACCCAACATATGACGCGAGATATGGCCAAGGTAAGCACCTTTTGCCAATTGAGCTTCAATATACGGGAACATCTCTTCAACGATTTCGCTGCGCTTTTTCACTGGTGCATTTGAACCAAACAGCTCTTGGTCAACAGACGCTAGCAAGTAAGGGCTTTGGTAAGCCTCACGACCAATCATCACACCATCTAGGTGTTGTAGATGCTCTTTCGCTTCTTCTAAAGATTTCACGCCACCGTTAATCGCAATCGTTAGGTGTGAGAAGTCCTTCTTCAATTGGTAAGCGCGTGGGTAATCCAATGGTGGGATCTCACGGTTCTCTTTCGGGCTTAGACCACTTAACCATGCTTTACGTGCGTGGATAGTGAACTGCTCACAGCCACCCTTCTCAGAAACAATAGACACGAAATCCGTTAGGAATTCATAAGAATCTTGGTCATCGATGCCGATACGTGTTTTCACAGTAACAGGCACGTCTACCACATCTTTCATCGCGGCTACGCAGTCTGCGACCAACTGCGGCTCTGCCATTAGGCATGCACCAAATCGACCATTTTGAACACGATCCGATGGACAACCAACGTTTAGGTTAATCTCATCGTAGCCACGCTCTTGCGCAAGCTTGGCACACGTTGCCAAATCTGTTGGGTTTGAGCCACCAAGCTGAAGGGCTAACGGATGCTCTTCCTCGTTATAAGCCAGGAAATCCCCTTTTCCATGAATGATCGCGCCTGTGGTCACCATTTCGGTGTACAGCAGGGTTTCTTTGGTCATTAAGCGATGGAAGTAGCGACAATGACGATCCGTCCAATCCAACATGGGTGCTACGCTAAATCTCCCACTCTTTGACACATCAATATTACTAGACAAGTCTATATTTTGCAAAGAATTATCTATTTTCTGTTCTCGGTTCATTTTCAATTATTCTCAATCATTTTTCGCTATTGCGTGCCCCATATGTATCCCAGTATCATATGGGGCACGCATTCGAACAACTATCAAGGAACCATAGATGGCCAGCTTTACATTGGAGAGACGTAAAACCAGCAAAGGGGTACTGCGATATAGATGTGTTGTTCGATTAAAAAAAGGTAATGACGTAGTATATCGTGAATCTCGTACTTTCGGGAAAAAAGCCGACGCAAAAGCATGGGGGACGGCGCTTGTATCTAAACTCGAAACGCATGGCCTACCAGGTAAAACCCCAGAAGTTACTCTTCGAGAGCTGATCATCATGTACTTAAATGAACCTCACATTGCGAAAGGTATTGGTCGTTCAAAACATTACGGTCTTAACATGCTAATTGATACAGAATTAGCGAAAATACAAGCGAACAAGTTGACCGTAGCCAACCTTGTTCAGCACTGTAAAGATCGTAATGACGCGGGAACAAGCCCTCAAACAGTGTCCGGTGATATTTCATATCTTCGCAGTGTTCTTAGAGCAGCAAAGCCAATTTTTGGTATAGATGTTAACGATTCTGTCGTACAGGAAGCTTACTATACTCTTTATCAACACAATCTAATTGCTAAATCAAACCGAAGAAGCCGACGCCCTGAAACGTCAGAGCTGAACAGAATCAAAGTAGAACTTCGGAGAAGACAAGAACATCGTGCCGCTCATATCCCATTTTTAGATATTCTAGATTTTTCTATTTTGAGCTGTATGCGGATTGGAGAAGTGTGCAAAATTCTATGGGAAGACGTAGACGAAGGAACTAGAGCTGTTAAGGTACGGGATCGTAAAGACCCTCGTAAAAAAGAAGGGAATCATATGTGGGTTCCACTTTTAGGAGAAGCCTGGGAAATCTTGAATAGACAGCCTAAAACTTGCGACCGTATCTTCCCCTACAACAGCAAAAGTGTTTCCGCAGGCTTCCAACGTGTAAGAAGCTCACTAGGGATCCAAGACCTTAGATATCATGATCTTAGGAGAGAAGGAGCAAGCCGTTTATTTGAACAAGGTTTTTCCATTGAAGAAGTAGCTCAAGTGACTGGTCATAGAAATCTAAACACACTTTGGCAAATTTACACTGAGCTTTTCCCAAATCGCGTGCATGAAAAATTCAATTCACTCCAAAGATTAAAACAACTAGATCAAGTCAGTGAAAAACCTCACAAGACATCATAAAAACACGATTTATTGAGATAAAACAAAAATAAAAGACGTCAGTTCATTTTCTAAAAGCGGACATTGAGGAACTAATCCAAGCTTAACCAATTAGAAGTTTGGACCTAATAAATAGAAACAGAGTGCAGTTAACAAGATGCAAGTAGGCAGGATAGGAAAGTTAGATCGAAAAAGGCTCCTAAAAGGAGCCCTTCGAAAATATCTCGCTAACGGGGTCTAAGACCAACCAGCTTCACACTGTACCGCGCTTTCAATCTAGTGACGTTTCCGTCGATAGTTGGATTCTAGCTAATCCCAGCCCTATGTCAAGTAGTTTGTTCACCGTCGGAAGTATAGGTATACTTTATCATCATCACAGCGGAACACTAATATGCCTGTAGAATCAATAATTAAAACACTATCAAGCCCTCGACTCTCTACTTACAAAAAGCCAAACTTATGCGATGCAAGCGATGAACAAAGCTTAGGACTATATGCGTGGAACAAACAGCTATCAGGTCTCTTTTATCCCGTGCTTCAAGTATTAGAAGTTTCTTTGCGCAATGCTATTAATAATGCTTACATCGAATATCATGAGAAGTTAGTCGAAGCAAGTTTTCAACAGCAAGATTGGACCAAAGAGAAAGCTAATATCGACCGATTTTGGTTTTGCAATTCTTATACAAATCAAAATAATCGCCCAGCATTTCAACAGATAACTAAAGCTAAGGGGGATTTAGTTAGAGAGGGGAAAGCTATTACACCTGATAATCTAATTGCAAAACTAACGTTTGGTTTTTGGGTACACTTAACGGACAAAAACCATCGTTCAAGCCAACCTCCTGCAAATCCTCCTATTATTGAGCTTTGGCCGAGTCTTAACAGTTTAGTTTTTCCATATGCTAAGGACTTAAACGGCACACCTTTGAGTATTAACCATATCAGCTCAAACTTATTCGAAATCAATAAACTTAGAAATCGTATCGCACATCATGAACCGATCTGGAAAGCAACAGATTTATTTGATTCCGATGACAGCATAAATACTGTTGTGGCACATTACGAACAGTGCTTAAAAGTCATCCGTTGGATCAATCCCAACAACTTAAAGTTGTTGTCTGTCATAGACAACGACAAACTGATGGGAATAGCCTGCTCTCAACATACGCTATGGCGAAGTAAAATGTTAGCATCGGGACTTCCTTCTGTTCCAGACATTATTGAATGGAAAGAAAGGCATGAAATCAACACCAGACGCCAGGGTGAAGTAGTTAGTGCAACGGCTGGCTATGCAATTATACGCTGCAAAAAGTCACATCAGGTATTCTACACCAACAAATCTATGCAGAAGAGACGGAAAGCTTGGCCTTTACCTGTTGGTATTGATGTAACTTTCATTCCCAAACCAGCCCCTGCTCAAGGCAAACATCCCAATGCGACTCAAGTAAAGCAATAAAAGCAATAAAAGCAAAAGAATGCAGCATTAAGACTGGGCTACGATTGAGTAGCCTGTCTAGGCTGCACTTCTCTTTACCTTTGCTTTTAACTACCTTAGACCTCACCCAAAAGGTGCTGCACATTACTCCGTTACTGTCTAACTCTCACATTAACATCTATATCATGCGTAACCCAGCCAGATTGGTTCATCTTCCTAATGGCTTCGTTATACACAGGTTGAGAAGGGTCCAAAGCCCTTAAACTAACAACTAATGATACACGCTGAGGTACTTCAGGCTTTTGTTCTTCTGCTCGTCGCTCGACCTTCAACTTCAAGCGCCATGTATCAATACTAACACCTTGCGGAAATATATGATGGTAAGCTTTGACAGGAGACCATTTAAAGCCATGCTCAATTCGTGACTTCTCATACAACTTACTTATATCCTTTGGTGCAGCAGGAACCCGAGAGTGGAACTTTCTTTTTCCCTCATCGTCTTTATCATAGCTTCCCATACCAGCATCTACATTTGTTCGGCAGTATTCCGATGCGTAGTCTTCATCAGTTATTGGAGAATAAACTAATGTCATAGCTATCTCCCCCTTAAACTTACCTTCATCAGTTAGCATGCAGTCCGGAATAGGAAAAGGATACCGTTCAAACTCAAAACCGCCATGTTTTAAGTCCGTTTCAAAAAACAGTGTTATACAATGAGGATCGCAATATAACATATCAACGATATCGGAAGGTTTACCAAAACCATGCCCATTTATAGAATCAGAGTTAACCTTAGGATTAGCTAACAAAGCAGAGTGTATGACTAAAGCTTTAATTCGCTCTGGCGGGATATCATCTACACTATGCCCTTTTAAATAATGAAGCAAAGAAGCCGCCTGGCTGCTTACAATCGGTGTGGCAAAACTTGTTCCTATTGACTCATAAATCATATTGTTTGGCCCCATGGACAAAACACCTGTTTGGGCAAAGCTCCCAGCTGCGGTATTGTTGCCCCCGTAATGAGTGACTTCTGGTTTAGGGATAAAACAGGGACCAGGACCAATGCGAGAAAAAGGAGATGGCTCTCCCATTTTGACCAGGGTCGTTGGAGTATCTTTATGGGCAATACTGCCAACAGTCAAAGCTCTTATAGAGTCCCCTGGCGAAGATATTCTATTTAAAGTTGGAGCTTTTGACGTCGTTGGCCACAATGCGGCATCATTTTGGTTTCCCGCCGCGACAACAAATAAACAGCCATATTCATCATGCATTTCATCCAAAAAACGAGCAAAGTCAGAAAATTCACTACAACCTACAGGACAAGATGCTCCTAAAGATAAGTTCCATACTTTAACTGACGGATATTTAACTACCACTTCTTCAATTATCGCGACTAAATCTTCTTCTGAAACATTGGAGTTTTTTGGAAAAACATTAACATCAACAATTTTTGCCTGAGACATCGGAAAGGCAGGATCACTATGGTTTATACGGTGGCTATTCACTACCAGCCCTGCGACCATAGTTCCATGACCATAATCTTCCATACCAAGAGGGACATATGATTCTCTTGCAACAATCCAAGGGTCTAAAAGACTGCACTTCGGACAAACACCAGAATCAATTACGCCAACCACAGGGTAATCCTCTCCCACCAAAGGTGCGGGACAATGTTCCAAGTTAGCATTAGCAATAGGAGTAACCTGAAGATTCATATCTAAAGGAAAATACTCTGGCATAGGTGCAGCAGATCTTAACCCAACAAAACCCGCCAATTTTTTCTCTATTCCCTTGTGAAAGTCTACTGTTAATACTTCCTGTTTACCATAACGAACTCGGTTTACATTAAGTTCATTGTTACCAACAAACTCTGAAAAAGCTTTTTCCAATGACTCGTTTCTTTCTTGATCCTTATGATCAAATAGCTTTAATTTAACTTTTTTACTGTCATTTTTTAAAATACGGGAAATCCATTCACCTGCGATATAAGGTTCTATTTTTTCTATCGCTGAAATGTTTGCAGTTTGTTTTTTCGCCGTATTGTTTTTTATCCGACGTTGTAAAGCATCAAGTCCGGATTGTGTTGCACTAACTAATAGCTCACCGTAATCCATTGTACCGATAATTGGGCATGTAGTTTTGGAGAAAAGAGCTGTAGGACGATGAGACTTTGCTAGTGCTTCCTCTTTCAACGTAACTTTTGCCACTACAGGTAAGGTCGGCCACTTATTAAAAGACAACTTAAAGTAATCTGATACTTCCTTAACTTCTTTTGCAAGTTGTGCGCGTCTTTCCCTGCTTGCACCATCCCCGAATATTTTATCATTAGAGCTCATCGGGCCTGGAGGTCGATGATCAGTTTCACGAATCGAAACTACTTGAATAGGGTTGTCTTTTTTATTCATAAGCTCCTAGCCTTTTGTGGAAGTAATTTTTGAAACTTTTCCTACAGAAATCCCCAACAACGCGGAAAGGCGATTGACAGTAAATATTTTCTTATTCCTTTCCCTCAACTTTATAGCTTTTTCTTCTACACTTAACCCTGAGCGGATCACATCCTGATACATTTCACCAACCAACTTTAAAACCAGTGAATCTACACTTATTTGATCCTTTCCACTTATGATTGAATTACGAATTTCCGCTTTACAAGCCTGCTCAATTAAAGCTCCACTCATCCCATCAGTGATCTCAACAAGTGTTTTAATATTCGCTGGACAATACTGTCCAAGAAAACCATGAATTAACTTCTCTCTGGTATCGATGTCTGGAAGAGGGATTTGAACTCTGTATGCAAAGCGTCGCCAAACTGCTGGGTCTAGTAAATCTTCATGATTTGTTGCCGCAAGCAAAATGGTTCCCTCTGGTAGAGCGTCTATATTTTGCAAAAGGCTAACAACAACTCTCTTTAGCTCACCTAGCTCATGCTGATCGTCTCGCGCTTTAGCAAAAGCATCAAATTCATCTAAGAATAATACACATGGTCTCTGCGCTGCATGATCAAATAAGCTTCTCAAGTTTTTTGCTGTAGACCCCAAAAATGATGATATTAGAGTATCTCCTCGTGCAGTAATCAAAGGTAGACCCAAATGAGCAGATATGTACTTAGCTAATTGAGTTTTTCCACAGCCTGGAGGACCATATATAAGCATTGACGGTGTAATGCCAACGCCCGCATCAGCTAATAAGTGCGCTTTATCAATAAAAGATAAAAACTCACTTACAGATTGCTCAACAAACGTTGGTAGTTCTATAGATATATCATCGATACATGGGTAAGTTTCATCACCTAGAGTCAAGCGACTATCTCTATCAACAGGTAGAATCGCGCCTTGCATGTTTGCTACAGACGTCGAAGACAGTCCGGAAGCAGACTGAGAAGATAGCTTCTTTCTTATGTTCTTAGCAGGCCTATCCATCCCTTCTTTTTCCATCTTATCTGCAAGCAACTCTGCATATGCAATAACTTGAGAGGAGTTGCTTTTAACTCCTCCCTCAATAATTTTCAAAATTTCCGGTATGAACAACATCTCAATCACCTTAAGTCTAATGTTCAGATTAGAGCATAGCTGAAAAAAAATATCAATAAGTGAAATTAACACCGTCAATATGAAAAAAACAAAACAAAGATGAAACAAAACCCAAAATCATGAAATTTAACAGTAAGAAATGTCGTACACGCTACTGACCTAAGTACTTATTCAATGTCGGTCTACTGACACAAAAATGCTCTGTAACTTCCGTTTTTGTTACAGTAGGATCAAGCAACATAGCCTGTGCCTTGCGAACATCAGCGCTACTCATTTTTGCTTTCCGCTCCCCCTTTCGGCCACGCGCTCGGGCCGCAGCTAGACCAACTTTGGTCCGTTCCGAGATTAGGCGACGTTCAAACTGAGCAATGGCTCCTATCATATGGAAGGCCAGCTCTCCTGTTGCTGTCGTTGTGTCTATGTTCTCACTCAGCGATATGAACTTAATCCCTCTCTGATTGAAACAATCCAGTAGCTCGATGAGATCCTTTAAGCTACGTCCCAAGCGGTCAAGCCTCTGAACTATCACCACGTCACCATTCCGCACAGCATCTAGCAATCGCTCTAGCTCGGGCCTCTCTTTCGATTTTCCGCTGATGTGCTCGCTGTAGATCCGCTCACAACCAGCTAACTTGAGCGCATCGATCTGAGGTGAGGTATCCTGCTCGTCAGTACTGACACGTGCATAGCCAATTCTCATAGCCCCTCCTGTAAACTTAAGCACCCTTATTTTTACATTGATTAATTTACGGATTTATTTACAAGAAACTTAGCTTTCTTGAGGAAATGAGAAAGAAGCCTATCCTGGAAAGAAAACCCTCGTTTGTTTTGCAAGTCAGCATTGTTGACTCAAATGAATCAGCGACCGGTACAGTTACCCCAAGGAGTTGGTGTACCGTTTTGTCGCGAATCGGTACAGTTTCACCAAACTAGGTGTAAGTCCAAATATCTCGAAGTTGCTTAAGCTACAAGGGGTGGTATAAATTCCAGCCACAAGTAAATGCTGAAAACTGTACCAGCCAGACGGTACAGTTAAAAACGGTACACTTGGTACTGCCCCTAATTAACTATAAGCAACTGAACTTATTAACTTACCGCTTGAAAAGATATCGAGTAGGGTTGCCGAAAACAACACGATACCTAACTCTAGAGATCATTTAGAGACATCCCGTTTCGGCTTACTTTGGTAGTGCCCTGCGTACCAAAACACCCCCCCGACACTGGCGATCGTGGCGATAAGACCAATCAACCAAATCCATAATTCCATAGTTCCCCCTTTGCCTGCACTAGTCATTTCAGAGTAACACAGACGCATATCTATAATTGTTAGTTCCCAGCTCCTTTGTCCAGCAAGATTGAATCCGCTGTATCCTTACGAACCTTTTCCAGATCAACTCCCTCTAGGCGAGCATGAACTCTATCCTCAGCATTCAAACGAGTGCCATCGGTATTAAAAATACTCCCAGCACCAGTTAAGCTATCAAGGTCAATCGCAGATGACTCTGGAAACTTACCATTCGCCTGTAACAATCCTAACCATTCATCGAGGTTTACTTGCTCCCAGTCAACCTCAGCCAAACGGTTCAAAGGAATGCCGTCACATTGAGGAGCCTTCGCAGAACCCCAACTCAGCCCCAACTGCGGTCTGATTTGTTGCTGGATAATTTTTGATAATGGCGAACTGAAACAACAGTAAGTTTGGCGCTTCTCGATACAAGCACCAAGCACTTTTGTTTTGCAATATGACCCAACCTGATGGCAACTATTCAAAGCTCTTTTTGCATTAAGCTCAAATTCTTCTTCTTCACATTTCCACACAATCTGAATGATCATCATTGCCACTACGTAAGCGGTATATGCGGCCATAATGCCGCTGAGCATACTCGCCGCTTGTTCTCCGACTATTTGTTCCATCATCCCCTCGGGTGCATCAACAGCAACACCTGTGCTCCCCGTAGCAGATGCATTACCAAGAGCCTTACCTGTAATTTTGGCGATTTCATCCTTTAACGCTTGGATAGCCTCTTTAGCTAAGTCGGTTATTGGCTTAGTAAAGTTATCAATAGCACCTGTAATATTTTCCATATAAGACGTGAAAGGTTTCGTTATCTCTGTCCACCCACTTATAGCAGGATCACGGATAGCCTGATATGCACCTTTTATTGCACTGCCATCTTGAAGAGAAAGAATTGCACCGTCCAGTTTCGGCACTGACATGATAAGTGTGAGATAATCCCCCATCGATAAGCCGCTAGGCTTTTCACAACAATCCTGAGCACCGCCAACCGCTACCTTACACTCGCCTTGATCACCGCTAAACGCTTTACAATATGTGTTGTTCTCTCCTGTAATATCTTCACAGCTCATATCCTGAGTCATGAACTGTGCCGCATTTAACAATGCAGAAGCTCTTGCAAAATCAGCACTCTGAGTTTTGTTTATATCAAGGCAATCATCCCCCATACATCGGATTGGCCCACCACATGAATACTCGGTTTCTTTTTCTAAGCTAGGTACTTCTACATCGTAACCACAATCATATTTCTCTTCATGCACATAACAGTTACCTTGTGAGCCTCTCGCTCCATCAACACACTCTGAGCTAATGAAACCACATTGGGGGTTATCTTCATATTTTTTACACTGCTCAATATCTTGGTAATTTTCCAGACATTGCTCGTTGCCATCTTTATCGAACCAACAAGTTCCTTGCCCCTGGTTAAATGAACATTCTAATTGTGAGACATCTACTCGTGCAGCTAACTTCGGTACATTGGGCAAAGGCGGTTCACCAAGTAAATTATAAACAGGATCGCCTTTACATACTTGGAAGCCAGAAAGCATTACGCACGTATCATCATTAGATGGTGAAGCACTATAAGAACCCGTACAGAACTCCTCTAATGAAGCAATCCCATTCTCAATGCAACTTTGAGGCGTCCATCTATCGGAGACAACGGTAAGATTCTGCGCAAACTTTAAAAGTAAAGGCCCTGAGAAGTAATCAGCTAATGGTGTACCAATGCTCTTTACTTCCCCACTGTTGTGAAAAGAAAAAAGCTCTACTTGATTTGAAGCTAGTGCAGAGATTGCTGCTGACTTATTTCCAGCGGAATCATCGTTCCCCACTAACACAAGAACCTTTCGAATATCCCCTCCACGCCATTGGTAATGATTCGCAGCCCATGTAATAGCATCAAATGGGTAAGTAGGTGCGCTAGCTGCATTCACGCCATCTAGCCAAGTTTTAAAAGCGTTAAAATCCGGAGTCAATTCCACACGATTAAAGATATAATCACTGTGCCTGTAAACAGCACCTCCAAGCCTTAAATCATCACTACCATCTTGTGTTAGCAATTGAGCAAAAGCCCCTACGTTGTTCCTTAAATCGTGAATGACCCCACCCATTGAACCCGAATTATCAATAAGAAAGACAATATCAGCTGGCTCTGCGGCAATCTCTATCGTATGAGTGATAGCACAGTTACCTTTAGGCTTATACAGTCGGTCACATGTATAATAATCAGGCACATGTGACTTAATGGTTTTATCTTTGATAATGGTTTCAGCCGAACAATCCCCAAACCCCTCGGCTATTATGTCGATATTGTCGTAGGTCTCTCGGCTAAGATTCATCAACGGATCATTGCTGAAATCGGGCTTGGACTGGTTCGTGGCATCGAGGAGAACCTTATAAGCAGCTCCAGAAACCGAAGGGTTATCGCTGTTAGCATCATGCCACAGGGAGCTTTTAGTGTTGCTCCCTACATCATCCATCCCATCACTGGAGTCCCAGATATTTTTCAGGGCGTCCACATTAGGTTGTGTACCGTCTGCAAAATAGTCACTTAACGGATCATCGTTCTGGCCTGATGTGCCAGGGAAAAGATCATTCACATTGATGGCTTCACCGCCGCTAAAGTGAACATTGCCAGCCTCATATGAGGGCTGCTCAAACTCTGCGGCCATTTCAAGACCAAAATTTTGAGCTTCTCGACCAGTCTTAGCAGGATTTGTTGGTTGATTTGTATATCCGTGGGTTGGCAACAGTGACATTGTGACAATAAGCACACACGAGATAAACCTTGATGTGGGGTGATGAACCATAGATGATACCTCCGTTTTCAATGGTTCATGCTATTTCAGTATTTAAAATTCTTACGCACCTGTAATTGCCCATTTGGGGTGTATTTGGCATCAAACTGTCGTAATCGTTGCTTCTTTTTTTGTGCTACTAGCTTGTGGTGAGCTTAAGCAGAAAGGGCAATTCACAGATGTTCGTTGATTCACTGATGTAAAGTAATTGCACTTACAGCTAGGACATGTCTCTATCATCGCTTCACCAGACCGCAGCTCTTGGGCTAAACACCATGCGTCTGTAATATCTAGCATCTGCCAGCGCGCTCCATGCATACCAAGCGTTTCACTTCTGACTGCGCTGTAAAGTTTATACGCAGAATGAAGAGTATTGATGTTGATAGATCGCAATGCTGCTTTTCCTGTGATATTAAAATAGAGCTGCATTAGCAGTGATGCTTCTATCTTTGAGGTGTGACTATGGATAATTGTTGCACCACCACGAACTTTGTGGCTCTTCCTACGGATCGTAAGTCCTTCATCTTTGAGTTCTTTGTATAATCTGCGAATCTGCTTATAAGTGAGCCCGGTTTCGATCATGATAATTTGGCTTATGTAGCCTATGAGTGCCATATTCCTAGCTATGCCCCATCGTGACAAGTTACTGTTACAGCTCATATCTGCCTCCAGTGCTTAAAGATTGTTGATGTTTTTTTAAGATGAGATGAGTAACGTGGCATTCGTCACTCTCCAGAATTTCTTTCACCAGTTCGGGAGAGAAACGGATTACGAATGGCATATCCTTGTCACAGGCTAAGCTACGAAGCTGGTTGTCGGTGGCTGCGGCCACCGATTTGGTTAGGGATGTAGTTACATCAAATATCTGGGCTGCTATGTCCGTATTGTCATGTGCTATTCGGCCCATGAGCAGCCAATAGGCGGAGCTGAGCCCTGCATCCTGATTATTTATAAGGCTGACGTGATCATAGTGACCTTCTAGGTACTCGATGTAGTCCTTTTCACAACCAGAGAGTTTGAAGGAGATTATGGCACCAGATGACAACAGTTTGAGTTGACTTTCGCTTGCCGAAGCCAAAGCGGCCACAGTATCCAATGGAAGAGAAAATTGCTCGGAGACTTCTTTCGGATAAAGGCTGGACAGGCTTTTCAAAAGCGTCCATAGACACAGATCAAATTCAAATACGTTTTCATTAAATCGGGCTACGCCAAAACTCTTTTGAGCATGATCTATCATTTTCGGAATCAAGGAGCTGCTATTACATGTCATTGAAACGCTCTCCTCTATCAGTTTTTTCTGACTAAGCTAGGACGAGCAATAAACAGTGCTGTAACAACGGCCGGAAACGCTAATGCATATAACCATTGCTTTGTCTCAATACCGCTGAATGTTACAGTTGCTGCTACACCCAGCGTATAGCTAACTCCTACCCAATAAATTAACCTCTTCATTATTTTCATCCTTTAGTAATACGACAAATTTTTCACACCCTAGCTGTTCCAAATATTTTTTAGCTGTCTCAATTTTCAATTCGCGCCTACCTCCTCTTTTTGAAATAAGAATCTCAGCGTTAACTTCAATCTGAAAATAGTTTTTTCTGACTTCCCTAAGAATTACAATTTCAACTTTGTTCTGACGGAACATTTTTAATAAATCAACATGTTTCATAAATAACCTAGATATAAATTTATACTTTCCCGTTTGAGGGTCAAGTGGGAGATCAAAAAACACACATGATATTTTTTTATGAAATCATTTTATGGTCTTTTAATTTTATAGTCCGATCTTATTTTGTCTCTTAAAACTAAGCATTCTTCATTCTCTTTCACTATGATGAGAAATAATTTCTCATACTCCTTTGAATACAAGAGAAAAGGATTCCGTCTTTGTCCAGCGATGATAGTCGCCCGAACATGTATCATCGACAATATAGACCGTGTTTTTTCCAACATAAGCTCTAGGGCTTTCCCGCTTACCACAATCACTTTTCCCTCATATTCAAGCGATACTCTTCCTACAAGCCAGGGACCTCTCCCCCTGATCATTTGTATTTTAAGTTCTTCAAGTAAATAACCTAAATCTCTATTTTTATTTATCATCTAAATTCCTCCACTCGCATTGACAAAAATAAATTCCATGTTAAATGTCAATTAGGGACATCTAAATTAATAGAGGATCAGTAATGTTCAGAGAAACAATTAAGTTTTCAGCCTTCATGGCTGCTTTGTTCTTTTGTGTCAAAGTAGCCGGAATTTTGGGTCTGATTGTTTTAATCATTGCCGTGTGCTTCTATGCACAATGGCTCAATGGCCGCTCAGCATCTTCAATACTGAATGTTAATAATATTGAAAATAGATACACAACAAACAGTCTCAGAGACACTCAATCTTGGTCATCAAGCTACTGTTACGGACCGAATGAGCACCCATACGATCCGCACATTAGCTCAGTTGAAAGAACCTACTGACCTCTGCTTACACTCATATATCGCGCCACTGGATTAAGATACCCAGCAGCTTGATCTTTACCCGCGTCTGCGGAAGTCTGGATGATGTCGCTCATACGGTCAGCAAGTTCAGTGTCGCCAACCTCAGTTCGCATCTGCTCCCTCAAGTTGGCGACTTGCTGATCATCCCCTGTCAATGAAGCCGCGAACAACTGAGCACCTGTTTGATTGAGCCCGGCTTCGGCCCCGGCAACCGTAGCCATACTCCTAAACTCATCACCATATTGCTCAACAAACTGTTCCGCAGCTTCAACACTGTGTTCACTAGCAGCAGCCAATGCTGACGCAAAAAACATCCCTCTCTCCTGGAGACTCATTCCTTTAGCTGCTTCGGAGAGATCCGATTCACCAGTCAGCCACTCTTTAGCTGCGTTGTATCCTGATACGCCCGCTCCCATAATACCGCGACCAAGGGAAGCCATTCCTGTTAATGCCTTACCTGCAACCCCCCATTCCTGCTCAACGTATTCATCACCACGCTTAGCATCTTCAATGAATTGATCACGCTGCTCAGAGGTCATACTGGCAAGACGACCCATTGAACTTCCAAAATTATCAGAGAAGCCATCTACAGCAGCTCCTGCTCCACCAAATAATTTCTCGATAAATCGGCCAGCTCCTTCGGCTGTAGCGAAAACCTGAGATGAAGTTGAGGGAGCAACATCATTAGCCATAATGCGGTTGCGTAGCTCCCCTAAACGTTGCACTGTAAAATCGCTCCGATTTTGACCGTGTTGCGCGTTTACGTTATCCAGGTTCTCACCGTGAGCGGCATAAACATCGCTATCTCCTCCGGGAAGATCCGTTTTAGGTTTGGCTTTCTGCTCAGCTGTCATCAATTTAGGGGCGTTCAAGTTTTTCTCCCCTTGGGTGATTAGTGTGCTATCTATTTGGGGAGCCCCGCTATCTAAATGGCTGTGCCTTTGCGCCTCGCTGGCATTTGCAATCGGGTTTTTAGCTCCAATTGTTCCTGCAACAATTTCCGCTGCCTGAGTTCTATGTTGCAAATCTTCTGAGTTAAGCATCGCATACAGAGCCCCACCCACTGAAGCCCGGTCTCCGTCCATACCAAGACCTTTATAATGTCGTGCTCGATTAGTTGCGGCCTGGCGTAACTCACTAGGAGCCTGCCGCATGTATTGGCTCAAATTCGCCATTGACGCCTGATCACTCAAAACCGATCCAGCAATAGCTTGCATGTCTACTGACGTCACACTGCCCAGCACTTCTTGAGCACTTGCTAATCGCTGATAGGTATCCTGAGCAGTCAGCATCTGGGAGGCAGTATGAGTCAGTCCACGACGCTGATCCTCACCAACAGACTCAGTAAACCGCTGCGTTTTATCGTCACTAATCTGATTAGCAACATCATTGGTCAGTGCTGCTGTATCATCCTTGGAGAATCCAATGTCATTAGCAATTCGATCCAAATCCTTCGTCATTTGAGTTCTTGCGGCAGTTGAGCGGGTTTCAGCATTTGCACTGAGGTCTCCTCTCATATCTACAGGATTTTCTGCTCCAGCCGCTTTAGCAGCTTTTCTGGCAACCGAACCAGCTGGCCCCATTAAAGTTGAAACCAACTTTCCTGCATCCACGCCAGCACTCATTCTGGCACCAATCGCACCAATAACTGCGTTGGTCTGAGATCCATCAAGGCCATGCTCTTTAGCGTACTGTTGACCAGCATTCACTATCGCTTTGGCTTGACTGCTATCAGATGCCCTCAGCATCTGCCCAAAACTCTGGAGTCGTTGATAGGACTTGTCAGCACTATTCCCAGAGAAGAATGAGTTCGAGAGCTGATTCTGAAAAGCGTCTTGGGCAACCGCAGCTCTTGCATGTCCACTGCTTACCATTTCAGAAGACATTTTAGAGAAATTCATTTTATCAATTAGGCCATTAGCACCTCCCTGTAAGCCGCCCTGAAGAGCATTGAAAGCGTGGGCTGGCATTTGTTGGGCTAACGGCGCAGGTTGCAGTAAGTCAGGGGAAGAGATCTTCTCATTGATATGATCACCACCACTCATGCGGCCAGCCAGAGAGTTCAGTGAGTAAATTGACCCAGAAACAATGAACAAAGTAAGGACTGGTATGGCAGAAGCCATCATTCCACCTACAGCAAGATCATTGCTCATCATATCCGTTACGTGAAGAATCCCCTCGAAGCTTGTTGGATCACCGCCAGAAGTGATGTAGTCCTGTAAGGAGGCAGTGCTGCGATTATAGATAAAGAGATTCACCACAGCCAAAACTGGCATCCATAGCTGAATCCAGATCAACGTCATAAAGTATTTAAAGACCAGTTGAATCCCCATCATTCCCAGCACGATGAGCAGCCCCATTAGCGGCACAATGGCGTATACCAGAGCTTCGATAAATGTCAGCATCGGCCTGACAACAGTAGCAAATACCGATTGCTCCGCAGTCCACTGAGTATTTCGCTGCTGCACCGCCTGCTCAATCATCAGTGAGGCAGTCCCTTGCTGTATGGACTCGTAATATTGCCCCATGCCCTCGGTTAGCACCGGGGTTAGGATCGCTGCCTTAAGCATGTCAGAGCTAATGATTCCTGTTGCCGACAGGTCATTAAGCGCGTTGTTTGTTTCCGCCACAGGATTAACGCCACTTGTACCAGCGACAGTCAGACCCAGTAGGTAATTGATCGATTCATGAGAAGTTCCAGAGTCGAATGCCGTATCCGTGGCAACCATTAGATCAGTCCAGGCGTCAGTACAATTTGGAGTTGTCGACCCACTAGGTGACACAAAAACCTCAGTACCATAGACCGTTGACGAAAAGCGCAATGCCTCGCGCCAGGTCAGATTCTTCAAATTCGATTCGGATACGTCAGCCAACTGATAACGGATAGCGGTACAGTCAGCAACGTAGTTTCGCCAGCTACGCTGCATGTCTGCTGAGCCACCTCCGACAGCACTATCCCAGCTAGCCCAGAGTGCGGCATTTCCCGCAAGCTGGCGTTGCGCACTGATCAACTCTAATGAGGACAGAAACCCTTTCCGCGTTATCTGAGGTGTAATAGTCGCAAACCCGGTCTCGAACTTGTCGGTCAGGACATAGCCGATATTCGAGATCATTCCCCCAATCGCGGCTGGTCCCAAGGGTACGTTGGCAACAACACGGACATCACCAGTGTAGGCATCCTCGATTTTGACCAGAGCTGATGCCCCGAAAAACATTGCATATACAATCCAGCCGATAAGCACCTGCTGGATCTCAATACCACGCCCTCCCTGTACTACCCCCTTAACGCACACAATAACCACGGACACCAGAAGACCGATGGAAGCCATTTTAGTGAAGTCATTCGTCCCAGTGATCATCGCAACGGCAATCAGTACCTGCTCTAGTAGTTCCGAATCACCGATGCTATAAATCGTAAACTCAGGCATCATGCACCTCCCCTAGAGCTGGTGAGGCTGAGACGTTGCGCCTGAACATTTTTTATGATTTGGTTGTAGCGAGTCACAATCTCACTGACTGAACCGTACTGCTCGACCATCTGCCGATGTTCGTTCTCGATGTTTATACGCGCTCGCTCTAACTGACCCATTACCTCATTTTTATGCGGTGAGTCGGCATTAGATACTGCTAATTCTGCCGCGGAAATCATCTGTGTCGCTAGGTCGTACACGATCGCATTGGCAATAACAGTAGCACTTTCATCTGCAAATGAATTAGCAACACTGTCAGAAAGAGCAGCCAAGTTACGAATAATTGTGCCTACTGAGGCTGGAAGGTTTGTGATCAGTGCTTGCTCATCGGAAGTGATTGGACCAATATTACTTCTATACTTGAAAATGATTCCTGGTCGAGAATCTGTTCCTGTGAGCGCTTCATAAATTTTTTGACGAACGCTAGTTAAGGTGACAGTTTTTCTCGCTGGAGCCAAGCAATCATCGTCACAGTCATAGATTTTAACTTGACCGCCGCCTACAAGATCTGAAAGGGAGACTAAGCCTCCTGGGAGGCGTGAGACAGGGTTGGTATCACCTCCACTGGCATCTGCCACCAAATCGCCAACGATCACCGAACCAGTAAGTGAAAGCATCGCCTCAAGCAGGGCAGTGTCACCATATTGAAACCAGGTACTTACAGAGTTAACTTTCAGTTGCTTCCAAACAATATTACCGATCATTTCTTGATATTTGGTTGGATCGTTATTCTTCAATTTCCGTAGTGGAGTTTCCCCGTCTTGTTCTTGTACCGAACCGAACATATCGTCATAAAGCCCAGCCCCCGTTGCCTTTATAGATGCCTTGGTTTTATGCTGAATATCAAATGCTGACGTCGCGTCATTAACAATCCCTTGCGCCAATTGGCAGCTATTCGCTAAGTGCTGGTTTAATGCTTGAACCTTTTTCTGAAAGTTCTCCATCCACTTCGCTCCATCCGGGAAAACGTTATCCAGAGCCAACTGGAACGCATAACCTTTCGCGTTGGCCGCAACTGCTCGCATCATCGTGACTAGCTGCTCAGCGTTAATAAATGAGAACGACCCGCCAAACATATCAACCCCACCACATCCCGCCTTCCAGGATGGTGGAGTAAAGGAAACAAGGTTCTGCTCATAGATGCGTGACTTAACGGTATAGCGCCCCCCAGTGAAGACTCCGCGACGCTGTGACTCATGAACACCAGGCAAAGTGGTATTGCTCATTTCATTGAATAAGCGATCCATTTCAGACTGTAGTCCCCCGGCGGAAACCGGGGCGGTTACTGTCGATGCAGCGATAATCGCCGCCAAAATTGTTTTCCGCATAATAGAAACTCTCCATCCGAATTTGAGTTTCTATTTTCTCAATCATTAGCGCTATTCCTTAGCGCTCTAATTGCCCACTTTGGGAGCAATCGGGATTAACTTTAAATTGTTCTTTCGTGACAGGTTAAAAACATTTGAAAAAGCCACTTTCTTAGACTTGCGTTTATGGTTTTCCATGAGATGTTATATATGAAATAAATCTCACAAAATGGAGAATGACGAATGAACCACAAATTGACACTGTTATTATCAACTATCATTTGCAGCCTCTTTTTAAACGGCTGTGCTGTATCACCAAAGCAATACGATACACAACAGAGTAGAGCACTAAACATTGCTAGAGCTGGCGGGATTTACGATCAAGATTTACAAGACTCCTCAGATGGTACTAACTCCTACAAAAAATCACTTTTGCTTCGCGCACTAAATGCAACAGCCCTACTAACTTCACTCGATGCGCCATTGTCTGGGATGACTGGCGCTCAGACTCTAGCATTCAATGCAGGAAATATCATGGCGACACCTGATAACCCGTCCGCTCGCCCATCGTTAATGGCCTGGATGCCCAAAACAGAAGCTACTAATACAGATGATGCACGTATCAAGTTCGAGGAACTTGTGGATGCAAGCCTAATAAATACAGCCCAGAATATGGGAATGATCGTTGAAAAACTGGCCGATAAAGGTATTACGATGCCAAAACTGAATGGCTGGGATATCAATATATGGACAGTGGATGCGCCTCAGTTCGGCTGCAAACCTGAGCATTGCGTAATTGCAACTCACGTTGCTCGGATAAATGATTGGCAAACACCTGAGTTTATCACTTCTGGGCCAGGTGCAAGTTTTATTCTAGATTCTAATCACCCTAGTCAATACAGCCGAATTATTTTCCAGCAGACAACTGAAAAGGTTTCCTTTCCGGTAGATGAATTCTATCGGCAGTTAAGTGCCAACCTCCCTGCATGGTCAGCTATGTACTTTCCTCCTAATACCGTCTTTAAGGATGGGCAAACACTACCTTATCCGGTGCTTTATGAACATGGTCAACAGCTTATGTTCGTAACTCCTCAAAGCTAACTGAAACCATATAAGGGCGGAACTGGCAACGCTGCATACCAGTTCCTCAATGGAAACAAAATTATGATGACATTAACGACCGTATCAGAACAACTTAGTAGCATTCAGAGCCGAGTATTTTGGCGTGTGGGTACCCAACGAAAAGGCATACTCAATGTCACCCTCGATTTTGAAAGCAACGATAGCGCCCTACTCTGCGAGTTATGCGCCATTCGCTACCTGCTGCTCGAAAAACAAGTTTTTGGCCGAGTCCCAGGAACAGGAAGAGGCTACAAACTGGTTGTATCAAAAGGTGCCATCAAGAAACTGGCACGGGGAAGATCTGACAAAAAGTGCGCCCAAAAGTTTTCGGCCTTCCTACAATCTCGTTTGGCAGGAGTGCAGATCGAGGTCTCCACTAAAACAGAGTACATGGCCAACATTGAGGAAGAGGCTACAGAACTACTGCTGGCTGAACGAAAGCGATATGCAGGCACCTTTGATGCTATCGAAACACCTGCAATGGGCACGGTCTTGGTAACAGCTCACGCTGTATCACGATACAGCGAGCGGATAACCTCAGGCAAGCCCAAAGCCCCGTGGCTGTCACTGGTCAAACGCATCCAGAACCCGGAGCTTCGCATTTACCCTCTTGCGGAACGAGAGCGTCGTCGCAAAACCCAAAAGTACGGCACCGCTGACAATATTGAGGAATGGGGCCATCCGAGCAGTGAGCTCTACTTCCTTGTACTAAATGATCAGGGCATTAGAACACTTGTCACCATCTACGAACGCTAAATCAGAAACGAAAAAAGCCGGGAAACCCGGCTTTTTTCACGATCAATGAGCAGCTTCATCGACACCGAACGCTTTCTCCCAGGATTCACCGCTTTCAGCAGCATCCAAGTCGATAACAAATTTCAGTTCGATTCGATCCAGTTCCAGCGACCGCATTTCACATTGTTCAGTAACCAACTCCCGATAACGGTTTTCAGCTTCATCGTGAGATGTCGCTGAAATCGTCTCTGAAAACAGTTCCTGATGTTTGTGATTGTTGAAAGCGTAAAACATAGTGCCAACAACATCATACTTGCGCATAACGCATTGAGTTTGTACCGACATAACAGTCTCCTAATACGGTTAGGCCGGGAATCCCCACCGGGATTTTTCCCGGCAGGGTTGCATTTGATTTAATTAATTTATCGACTAATAGACTAAAATCAGTCGTTGCATCGTAACTTCCTCAACATTCAAATAGAACAGACTTATTAGGACACCTCTAGGCAGCGCTTAACCCCTGATAAGTGGCGTGTTCCACGAACGATCTGGCCGTCAATCGGCGCAGACTCGATGAAAGCGCAAGGCGTTTTGTGAGCTTTAGGCTCGCGGCTGAGCCACTCACCAACAACAGAGTTGTCACTCACTTGGGTAGGCATAACGGCCTTTACAGGCCGCTTCTTAAAAAGACCAAACGCAGCTTTGAGCATATACAGCATTCCGCGAGCGAGCAGAGATGCTGAAACCGAAAACAGTGCGACGGTAACGATCATAATTAAGAAGAAAGTGGTTGCAGACATAGCTTCACCTCATATTTTTGAGGGAGCTATCCCCACAAGGGATTAGCTCCCGAGTGGGTTCAAAAAGTTAACTTGCTGTTTGTTTTTGGCGACCAGCTATCGCACTCATCAGCTACAAGAGCTGAATGAACTTCCAAGATAACAGGCTGTTCTACTTAGACAAATCGCTCCAACTGCCCTTTTTAGGCGCACTTTCACATGTGAAAGTTCCTGAACGCAACGATTACTCAGTACCGTTTTTACGGGGGTAGTTATAGAGGTACAAACTTCCAAAAGTGACCACAGTAAAAAGTAGCAAAGGGCCAGACAAGCTGGCCCTTTGATTATTCCGGTCACACTAAAGAAACTATTACAACATGCGCTGCATCGTAATCTCTAGCACCCGTTTAACTTATGGCCTCACGGGCACAAAGCCGTTTAATTATCTACACCTTTAAAAATAAAGGTGCCCTCATGTTCAAGCTGCTTCAGCTCAGTAAGAAATTCCTCCTCAAGGCTCAGTTTTGCCTGGGCGGTACATTTCTTACCGTTAAAATAAGCCCAGAATGAGTTGATAAAAAACTCCTTCTGCAATTTAGAAATCAGAGACTTAACGCCGTCCTGATAAATAATTGTCGGCTTTTGGGTCATCCAGTCGTTCCACTCAACATCAACTTTGATTAGCACTTCATCTATCAAAGATTTAACTTCATCAATAGCACTCACAACTTCTTTATCCTCTGCGCAACGGTGCGCTGAGATAGGAAGAAGAAGGCCTTGGATTGTCTCTTGAGTTGACCAAGCTTGCTCGGAATAAAAATACTCTTTGTTTTCAAAGTTAAGATGTAAATGATATGTCATGTTTAAACACTCCTTTGTAAGGTTTTTCAATATTACCAATCTAGGGAGCTATCCCCACACGGGATTAGCTCCCGAGTGGGTTCAAAGTTAGTTTGCTGTTTGTTTTTGGCGACCAGCTATCGCACTTATGAGCTACAAGAGCTGAATGAGCTTCCAAGATAACAGCTTGTCCTACTTAGACAAATCGCTCCAGCTGCCCTTTTGGGGCGACAAACTGTTCAGCATCCCTCCCCCCAAGAAAGCGATTAACCCCATTTGAACACCAATTACGTCTCAGCTCAGTCAGAACAGCGACTTTCACATGTGAAAGTGAATCCAGTCCGTCATTGAAATCAGCAACTTTACCCTCCATATAACATAGGGATAATTAACCTCTGGAGTACCTATGACCGACAATACAGCAATGGAAGCACTGTTCATCCAGCAGCGCCTGCAAATCATGAATCTGGGCGTGCATCATAACGAGTTTTCTGACTCTTACCTGCACGCTTGGGAGTCTGGCACCTATCCGCTCCTACAAGACACCGATGGCAGTGTGATCAGGATGCCTCATGAACCCTATGCCGAGTTCTTCAAGACCCCAAAAGACAAAGTGCAACGGCTATTTGATCGCTTATGTACAGCATGGGACGCCAAAGAAGAACTGACTTTCTATGCCCTGGAAGATGAGCTAGGCGTTCACGGTGGCTATGGTAGTGAATGGGATCGCGTCGATCTCATCAAGATTTGCCGTTACTTGTACCTGGAGCGTTCGTTTGACGAAGAGTTCTGGAAAACTCTGCTCACGCCGATGGAACACCCTTCCGAAGCATCATCTATCCTTCGTGAATTTAACCGTGAGCGTGACATCTACTTCATGTAATCAATTCACAGTTCCGGAGGTCTCGGTGGATCTCCGGGGCGCTTTAGCAGCACCTGCCAGAGCACACGAAAAGCATAAAAGTGAGTTGCCAGTGTTTTCTGTGTCAGATCTGACTTTCTGGCATAGTATCGGTGGATATGTGCCCGACCGATTTGAGGTGGTGTACTCACCCCTGGTTCATTGGCCGCAATGTCATTGCACGCATTTACCAGCAGCCGGATCTGAGCTCTCCTTGTCTGCTTACCACCGTGGCGTAGATATGAATGCGACCGTTCTTTAATCCATTTTTCCATATCCGCTCACCCCAAGTACGAATTTGTCACGTCGACACGACCGTGACCCAGTTCTCTTGCTATTTGCATCCTGACCTCACGATCAAGAGACTTTGCTGTTTCAACGCTAATTCCCTTTTCTCTGGAAATATATTTAAGATGTGCGTTGCCATGTTTTATTCCCGCTTTGACTGGACATTTCACACCAGATAATTTCTCATACCTATTTTGAGCATACGCATGACGCTCACCGTGGAATTTAACACCCAATCTTGCCGCTTCTTTGTAAGCATCCTGCCGAAACTCTTTATAGCTCTGTTCGGCTGGGATCATACTGCGACCATTTTGAATATCCCTGGCATGCTCTAGCGCTTTAATTTGTGATTGCTCAAAAATAGGAACAAAACGAGGGCGACCTCCTTTCGTTCCGTCTCTTATTTCTACACATCCTTTACTCTGGGCTTGAGCCAGAGCTTTATCTGCATTCAATTTTGCAGACTCTTCAAACCTGAGACCTAGTTCTCGTTGCAAATTTAACAATGCTCCAGTTCGCTCAGTTGCAATGTAAGTTGCTTTATCGTGACGCTCCTGAGAAATACTTTTGTCCCCTTCACTAATGCCACTCCGCTTAGGTAAATCACCTTGTTTTACTGGATCAACACGAACCTTATTATCTCCACGAGCGATTTCCATTACTCTATTAACCGCACTTAAATAGTTTTGTGCAGTTGATGCTTTTATCTCACCATTTTCAAAACGATCTCTTAAATGATCCGCGTACTGCATTAAGTGTGAAACTTCAACTTTTCTAAGATCTTTAATTCCCTGTTCAGCTTTGACCCAGGAGCAAAATACATTCCAGCGGTCATGGATCGTGCTAATAGACTCAAATGACTTGTACTCTTCTTTCAGCGCATTTAACCCGGCATAGCCCATGTCACGACTTTTAAGGCCAAAGTTTTTGGCATCCGGATTCGTTCGTTCACATCGCACTGATGCTCCCCTCTTAGTTGTTCTGTCCTCATTAGCCATGCCCCTAACTGGTGTTAAGTGATATGCAGTTTTTGATGGCAGCTCTGCGTGCTGCTGGCTAAGCGGTTCTCGCCGCTTCAAAGGGCAGATAAGACGATGCCCACGTCTACTTTATTACGACCAAACATTGCTATGGCAGGGGCTCTGCTCTCAACCGTCTGGCCTGCCTGAAATGGCAAACTGACGGCAGATCCGGCTGATGTCATCGTCTCTGATTCCTTCCCAATACTGGAAAGGACCCGGCGAAGCCGGGATTTTTCGCGCGTTTCCCCGCGCGGGTCGAAAGCCTAGCGCCGTTGAGGCGCAAGGCTTTCGTCGGGTGGCTCGCCCCCCGTCTCTGTTCCCTGACGGTAGACAGAGACGGGGGCGAAGCATCAGCTCCACAGCAATAGCAACATCAGTTACAGGTTGTTGCTCAGGAGGAGATCGAGCATTTTTGACTGACTCAGGAGGGAGCCTAGAAGCTGAGACCTTTGGCTGATCACAGGTAAGAAGCATTGTGCAGCGCAAAACGCATACAGCAATGCAGCAGCACAACGCTGCAAACAATAAGAATAGAAACATGATGTTTCCTCCGTTCTGTTAGATTTCAGGCGGAGGGGTGCCCTATCAGGGGTCACATCCCCCAGATGGGTTAACTATGTAGAGCCATTCGGCTGTAAGTATTTTGAAGTGGTTTATGCTATTTCTTGGTAACGATGACTAGCTATCAACGACCGACTTTGAGCGGTATTCCATCTTTTATGATAGTTTCGTTAGTCTGTGTGTCAACTGCTATCAAAAGAGGCTTTTTAGGTTGCTTTTCGACGTAATTTTCAGTCCTATCGTCACAACTGTTAATCCAAAAGCAACTTTTCGAGGGCTCTCAAACATACACATACAAACATACCTGTTGCCGTAATCAAAATACTATCTTGAGATAGTATTTTGACATGAGAAACATGAAGCTACGCTGCGAAGGAAAATACATATGCCGTTTATTGGACATGACACGGTTAATGACAAACGTGTCAACATCCTTAACTACGAAGACCCGAGAGCAATATTTAAACGAGGTCAAATAGTATGTCGATACTGTAAAGAGGAATTGGTGATCAGAGGAAACTCTAGAATAAGAGTACCCAAAATACACTTCATGCACCTATCAAATGAGTGCAAAGGAGAATACAAACATCATCCAGAAAGTCCCGAACACTTATTCTTTAAAGAGCTCCTTTCAAGAGACTTAGCCAAAGATCTTGATGAGTATAGCAATGCACGTGTAGAGCTCGAATGTCCTGTTGAATCCATAAAGCGAATCATTGATGTTGCTTTTATCTTCCCTAATGGATGGGTTGTTGCCCATGAAGTTCAGTTAAGTGCGATCACACCCAATGAGTTAGAGGAGAGAACGAATGATTACAGAAAAGCAGGAATTGACGTTACTTGGTGGCTTGGGAAGCAGGCAAATACCCAAAAAAATCGCCAATGGTGCTACGAAAAACTGGGTGAGTGCCACACCATTGATTACGAAAAGCTGGTCGAACATTCAGCCAAGTGAAAAAGCTGTGAGATATGGAAGCTCTGAACCTAAATTTTTCACCTCCTTTTGGTGGTCGCTATCGATTGAAAATTCTAGCGAATTTAATTACCCAATGCTCCCTGCGGATAGACAAAGAATGCCGAATCAAACAATGCTCTCTTATACACTCATTCACCGCTTACTATTTGCTACACTTCAATGCTGGGCTACAACATCGTCAATAGAAAAATCGCGATTAATGAATGGGATAGGAACCCCTAAAAGCCAAGCGCAAGTAGCAGCCCTATTAGGAGCTTGGGAAGGTGTTGGATTTTTAACGAAAGAAGGAAAAGGAAAAACAGCATCGTACAAGATAGTTGATGGCTATAAGGCAGGAAATTGGCCAGGAGCCACAAATGAGCAACGAAAACAGTGCTACCAAAGAATACTAAGAAACATACCATTGGGCATAAATCTGAATGCAGTCAAAATAAGGGCTGTATGCTTAAAGAAAATAACTTATGAAGCCGCAGACTTTACTCTTTAACGGTAAAGCTTGGGCTAGAGAGCAAATCAAGTAGCTCAATTATGAGCTATTTTATAAAAATTTAGGTCATTGAAACCTTGAAGCCATTTGTTATTTATTACACAGGCTATGATTGATAGAGGTGATAGCTTGAGATACAACGCAACTCGACAGTCTTTTCCCCCTAATCTTGATATGTGGCCCGTAGGTTCGGCAGAACGCTTAATACATGGATGCTGGCTGTTGAGCATTATGAGGCTCCATACGTTCACCAATGAGTGTGGCGAAACGCTCCAGGAAACGTACAATGAAATTAATCATAGAATAGGTGTAAATACGGTTTACATTGACCTTCTTACCTTAGGGGTGAATTATAGAAATTCGTCACAAATCTTAAATATCATCAGGAACAATGAACAACCGACTTGGGTTTGGTTTACCAACTGCGACGCTCTATTAGATACTTCGCTTGCTGGTTGGCTACGCTCGATTCTAACTACCTGTGATGTGGAGCATCTAAGAGTGGCTTTTCTTCTCGATAACAAAATGCAATACAGGAGCATCTTTCAACATTATTCAGCACCACTTTACAAAAGTACTACATATCTAGTTCTTAAAGTGAACTAAAGCTTGTTGAAAAATACTGTTTATTTGGAGTCTCTGTAATAGCCTCATCCCTCGTAATCAAAGAAAATTTCAATCTAGTTTTCGTATTCACATGTTTACCTCTTTCCGTTTTTCATCGATGTAATTAGCTAAGTCAATTAAGCTAACTAAATACTCCGCCTTTTGCGACTCACGCCAAGCTGGGATAGGTAATCGATTTGCCGTGGCGCGATCTTTCGCAGTACGTGGCGCTAAGCCAAAATATTTCTCACATATTTGTCCTAAAGGTACAACTGGTGTATTAAATTCCGCCATCAGTAAAAAAAGTGTATTCATAGAAAGACCAATATCCATTCCTCAACTAAACGCCATCATTTTCGTTTATTTCAACATGCGAGACATACCGCGGATCTGCCCTTTCTAGGCACTTAGAGACGTTTTTTAAGTGGAAAGCCTGTCAAGGGTTCCAGTGGCCGTTCTCCGGGCTTTAAAGCGCCAGCCTTGCCCTGCTATGGAAAAATGAACTAAACGCGCTCTATGAGCTAAAGCGGCCACCCCTTGACTGGATTGGAACGTAATAGCCTTGACTTAGGAGGTTGGCTTTAGGCCGAAGGCCGCGCCATCCTCCTGAGTCCCCGGCGGCGAGGGGTTCCCCCTTGGGGGCGGAGGGGGTATCACTGGCCCCTAGCTTTAGCTAGGAAATGGCCAGGCATTATTTTCTTTTCCTCATAACTCACAGAAAGTGAGATATAGAAATATATATGTATTTATTAGAAAGATATGAAAGAGCGGGTTTTGCGCATAACTTCGTTATGGTCGCAGATAAACTAATCTACCCGCTTGCAGATAAGAGTGGATAACAAAAATAATCCACAAGGAAGGCCGCAGAATGCCCCTGAACGCATCAATAATAAGAGGGGGTAAAGTTAAAAGGTGGGGAGATCTTGCCGGATCTTCGCTTACAGGAACGACAAACACCGGGCATGTGCCCGGTTAGGTTTAATCCGATTGAATTTATTGAATGGTATCAGGTGGCCGGTGACTAATGCCTATATCCATGCTGTTCAGGCGTTCCCAAACTAGCTTATTGAACTGCTCACTGCTTAGCTGGGCAAGCTCATGGGCAGGCATAGACTTGGTAAGTGCCGTAGCCACTTCATGCTTGCGTTCGTCCAAGCTCTTGGATGCCAGCTTGTTGCGGCGGCGTTGAGCGCCAGCGTTCTGTTTGCGGGCATCCCATGCACGTTTGAAAATTTGTTTACGCTTACGGTTACGCGCTTCTCTTAGGGTGATAACCTCGCCCGCCTCAGTGAGTCCACTATTACGCAAAGCCAGTTGCTCATCAGCCTGAGTGTAAAGTTTATCTAAATCAGCCCCCGCAAGGCGGTAAAACTCGCTAGTAAGCACCAGAACTTTAGGGAACCAAAAGCCATTAGCCTGATCCCATACCATGCCGCTTTTCGGGTTGGATTCATCACCATCAGCGTGAACGTAACAGAGGCCAAACGGGATCATGACTTCATCAATGAAGCGGCTGATCCGACTTACGGTTACTTTGCTTTCAGTGATGTATTGCTCACCTGTTTCCGGGTCTGTTACCCACATTTTGGATAGTTCGGCGGCCATATCTTCCAGATCGAGTTCCACGATACCTGTAGCCAGATCATGGCGTGAAAGCAGCATTTGAAACATCGGGTTGATGAGATTGCGACGCACGTCTTTGAAGTCTCGCTGACGGCCTGCGGCCTGACGCAAGTGGACAAAGTGAGGATCACGGGAAATGTCGCGCTTACGACAGAAGTTGAACGTTTTACCCAGCTCACCCGGTAAATTCTTCCAAGATGCAGGACGGACGTAAACGGGCTTTGGGTTTAAGCAACAGGTGCTGTGAGTTCCTCTCTTGCGTTTGGTACTTTTACAACACAAGCCATTGGAGTGAGAGCTCGCTCCCCTTCCTGCTAATTTTACGTTATTAGAATACACCTTGGCACTTCTCCGCTCTGGAGAAGTAGTGCAATCTCAACAAATTTGACTTGTTAAAAATCCACATTTTGCTACACTAATCCTCGAATGAAAGACTAAACCCGCGAGGAGCGCCAACTCCGTTATCAGCGGGTTTTGTTTTATCTGTCATCAAGTCTTTGATTAGCGTAGCTATCTGTCCCACTTTCACATGTGAAAGTGAACGTGCCCCCTTACGTGTCCCTCAAAAAGAAAAAACACAATTATTTCAGAGCCTTAAGCAAACAATCACTCCCATCCAACATGGGTGCAACAGATAAGCGGTTAGCCGCGTATTTACTAGTATTGTCAGGTTTCATAAGGTGTTACTCGAAATCTATATACTGTATATATATACAGCAACTTGCTAGAATTGCCCCCAATTAATCCACTCAGTACGCATATAGTACGTATCGCAGGAGTAGGACAATGGCGTCATTTAGCATTAAAAAAAGAACACTAAAAAGCGGTGAACCACGCTTCACAGTGGACATAGTAGTCAAAAAGAATTCGGCGATTATACACAGGGAATCGAAAACATTCAGGAAAAAAGAGCTCGCTAGAACTTACGCATTAAAGCGGGTGAGTGAGCTTGAAGATCCGAACTTCTCTCATCAAAAATCCGTACCGCTATACGTACTGCTCGATATGTTCATTGGTGACAGAGACTTATGGGATAAAACTGGACGCACAAAGCAATACGTAATACGCATGCTAAGAGATTGCGATATTGCTCAGATTCAAAGTGACCAGTTAAAAGTTAGTGACCTTATAGAGCATTGCCGCAATAGAAAAGGTGCCGGAGCCCAGCCCGCCACCATTTATCACGATGTGGCTTACTTGCGATCTGTCATGAAAAAAGCAAGTCCTGTGTTTAACATCAGCGCTAACCACGAAATCTTCAATGAGGCAGTGTCTGTCCTTGTCGATATGGGCTTAATTGGACGCAGTCAGAGACGAACCAGACGCCCAACAAGTAACGAGCTAGACAGACTGAGAGAAGGGCTACTTGAGAGGCAAGCGTATAGACCAAATGGAAAGACCCGTATCCCTTTCATCGATATTTTAGACTTCAGCATTCTAACTTGTATGCGCATTGGAGAAGTTTGCTCTTTACGATGGGAAGACCTCAACACCGAACACAAAACGATACTGGTTCGAAACCGTAAAGACCCAAGAAAGAAGCAAGGTAATCACATGATTGTCCCTCTTTTAGCTGAGTCCTTCGATATTGCTACAAGGCAGCCTAAAACCGGAGCCTTAATCTTTCCCTATAACTCCAAGAGTGTCAGCGCTGGCTTTCAGCGAGTGAGAGATAGCTTAGGGATTACTGATCTGAGGTATCACGATTTAAGACGAGAAGGTGCAAGTCGATTGTTTGAGAAGGGCTTTTCGATAGAGGAAGTTGCCCAAGTTACTGGGCACAGAAATCTCAATATTCTTTGGCAGGTTTATACTCAGTTATTCCCTCACTTACTTCATAAAAAGTAAATCTAACTGACTGGACCACCTGTGATTAGAGAAGTTAGACTCTTAACAAAATTAACGACAAGTTGGTGCTTTGACTCGGGGTTACCTAATGTAAGTAACCCTAGAGTAATGACCATTACGAGTACACTTGCTACCATTCCACTGAAACCGCTCCACAGCCACATACCACTTCTAACTAGTAGAGATGGCTTCTTGTAATCTTGAGAGGAAGCTTTAATTTGGTTAACAATCTCAGTACGCACTTTGCCTTTGAAACGTTCAAACTGTTTCCTTTCAGTCGCCAGTTCCTTTTCTTTTTTTTCTAATTCATTCATTTTAGCGTAGTGCTCTGCTTTCAAGGAATCCTCAAGCTCCGCAAAATGTTGTTCGATGGTTCTTACAGATTGAGTCAAAGCAATATCAATCAAGCTTGCGGCCTGATGTTTATAACTTGTAAGCCTAGCATCACTCATTAACACTTGGTTATGAAAAGCTCTTAGTTGTTCTTCAACTTCTTCATCTGTTTTTCCTGATTCTCGCAATCCATTAGCGGTCTCGTCTTTTTCGTGTTTATAGAGAGCATAGGACATCAAACCAAGGTAATCTTTGTTGTTTTCAACTAGTTCTCTAAAAACCCATCGTTTCTCTGACAAAATGCAGCTCCCTAAAAGCAAAAACGCCCAGATGAATATCTGGGCGCTATTATAACATTGTTTATATGATTCAGTGAAACACACTGCTTATAGATTATGCATCAATCAGACACTCAAAGGAGCGTGTCATTCGTCGTAAGGATTCAGGAATAGTAATACTATTTGGTCGCGCATCTGTGAAGTCTAAGTTTTGCAGAGACTGTGCAATGAGCTCTAGACGTTTTTCTTTAGATAAAACGACGGGGCGACGTTGAGTATTATTAGCTTTGCTTTTTGCCATAAGCGCCCTCCTTGTTGGACTGATTAAAAATTAGTCGGCGATTCTATAGAAGGTTTCCATCCCTGTCTATCGCATAAACCGACTATAAAACCACCAGAACATGCTGTCCATCCTAGGAAAAACTGATCTAGATCACCTTTTAGCCTCTGTTGATACTATATCTAGTATCAGGTTATGCATGCCTACCAATATGTGCATCTAAAATAAAATGTGGTCTAGCTTCTATATATTGAAAATATGTGACATGCATCACCTTTTTATGTATAGCACCATGCCCATTTCATAGCAAGCTTAAATCAGTACGTTTCTTTATCATTTATGATAGTTTTTCGCTCTAATTCATTCACTTTGTCAACAAGCTTGTCCAATATCCCTCTCATGTTTTTGATGTTTTGCCATAAAAGGGCTAATACAAATAGCTCTGTAGGTTTTAAACCTAGTTCCGTGAGTATAGGAAGGATTTGCATATCCACCATAGGCATCCTTTAGCTATAATTCATCTCGAATGGTTTCCCACAAGCCAAGCAGCATTGGCACAGCCACACCAATCAAACCACCCATTTGCACACCTTCTGGTGTCACACTTGCGGTTAATAGTTCAGGGTGCCCCGTTGCCAATGCGATACCCGCACCGAGTAAAGCAATCCCTTTCTTCGTTGATGGTTGTTTCAAATCTATTTTCATGATGTTGGCTCCTAACCGTTGATGCGCTTCCAGATATAAGCGCTAATTAAAGCGGTCAGAATCCCAACCACTAACTTTTGCGTTACTTCTTGTTTGGTCATGCGAGTGCTACCCCTTCGGCGGCATCACTCAGTGAGTAATAACGCCCCACTTCCATAATCATACAGGTTCAAAGGTGCATTTCGATTTACACCCAACTTACCGGACACAAACTGAATGTAGTTATCCGTATCGTTGTTATCGCTGGCTGGCGCCCATCGGTGAATGATGCCTGACAGCGTATTTAGCCCATACAGGTTCTGATAGTTGCGGATGAGTTTCGCCGCCGCACGAAAGCCGTATTTTGAATCCGAGAAGGTTTCAAATGCCTTATCTTTCGAAGGCGTTACCTTCCCCGTCCAAGCGTTGCCACTAATGCGAATGTTGAGCGGGTTGTTATTGCGAATACCGCGATTGAGTTGTGATTTCATAATCTTTTGCCCCTGATACAGAGAGAAAATTAAGATGACAGCAATGATGGTGATAATGAGCTTGCGAGCCATAACACCTCCCTGTTAATTGGGTACTGGTGAACCCGACTCTGAGCTCGGCTCACGCGGCAAGAGCGTCAGGTCTATCGATGACACATCCAAACCAATAATCGCGACATCGCCACTGTGAAGGTATAAATCACTCACAATGCCTTTATTGGTTCTGCCACTATCAGCGGCGTACACAGGGTCAGCTTGGATCAACAGGTGAGGAAAGACCTTTTGCTTATCTTTGATGGTATCTTTACCAATCAGCAAAATGCCCGTTTCATTAACGGTGACACGCTGCCCTAGTTCTGAGGCTTTGCCGTGAACGGTTGTACTTTTTAGCTCAAGCTTTCTTAGGTAGCCGTCATTCTTGATGACGTTGCCCTGCTCATCTGCCAGCACAATGTAAAAACCCAAT
>NZ_CAWMYL010000189.1:0-289 GCF_963871815.1 Vibrio sp. L85 | reverse complement strand
ACTTCAACTCCGCGATACTGAGTCATCTTCTGGGACACTTTGAAGCGAGAGGAGATGAAGAGAAAGCGGGTATCACTCGTGCTGTTTCGCCCGTTGCGTGGCAAAATATCAACTTAAGCGGAACGTATAACTTCACTAATACTGGGAAATTGCCCAATATTGGCGAAATAACAAGGCCGATAGTGGATGATTAGGCTCCAAGCTGAAAGTAAACCACCTCCGCAGCCATTTATTGGTGTGGTCTACAGAGGATTATGTCTTTTTAGAGGGGAAAATCCCTAGAACCCCA
>NZ_CAWMYL010000188.1:0-1213 GCF_963871815.1 Vibrio sp. L85 | reverse complement strand
AAGTAACTTTGAGAGAACTACTTGGTTTTCCGAGACGTCGGAAACCGCTACATCGGAAAATCAATTGGAGAAATCACCATGGCAGTGAATGTAAACACTAACGTATCAGCGATGACCGCTCAGCGTTACCTAAACAACGCAAACTCAGCACAACAAACTTCAATGGAACGTTTGTCTTCAGGTTTCAAAATCAACAGCGCGAAAGATGACGCTGCGGGTCTTCAAATCTCGAACCGCTTGAACGTACAAAGCCGTGGCTTGGATGTGGCTGTTCGTAACGCGAACGACGGTATCTCGATTGCACAAACAGCAGAAGGTGCAATGAACGAGACAACCAACATCCTACAACGTATGCGTGACCTATCTCTTCAATCAGCGAACGGCTCTAACTCAAAATCTGAGCGTGTTGCGATTCAAGAAGAAGTAACGGCACTAAACGACGAACTAAACCGTATCGCTGAAACAACATCATTCGGTGGTAACCGTCTACTTAACGGTACTTACGGTACTCAGTCTTTCCAAATTGGTGCGGACAACGGTGAAGCCGTGATGCTAAACCTAAAAGACATGCGCTCTGACAACCAAATGATGGGCGGCGTGAGCTACCAAGCTGAAAAAGGCAAAGATAAAGACTGGGGTGTTGAAGCGGGCAAAAACGACTTGAAAATCAGTCTGACAGACAGCTTCGGTAAAGAGCAAGAAATCAACATCAGCGCAAAAGCGGGTGACGATATCGAAGAGCTTGCGACTTACATCAACGGTCAAACAGACCTAGTGAAAGCGTCAGTAGACCAAGACGGCAAACTGCAAGTTTTCGCTGGTAACAACAAAGTAGAAGGCGAAGTGGAGTTTTCTGGCGGTCTTTCTGGTGAGTTAGGTCTAAGCGACGGTAAGAAAGTAACGGTTGATACCATCGATGTAACATCAGTAGGTGGCGCACAAGAATCTGTCGCTATCATTGATGCGGCGTTGAAATACGTAGATAGCCACCGTGCAGAGCTAGGTGCTTTCCAAAACCGTTTCAACCACGCAATCAGCAACTTGGACAACATCAACGAGAACGTGAACGCGTCGAAGAGCCGTATTAAAGATACCGACTTCGCGAAAGAAACGACTCAAATGACCAAGTCACAAATTCTATCGCAAGCGTCAAGCTCAATCCTTGCGCAAGCGAAACAAGCGCCTAACTCAGCGCTAAGCCTACTAGGTTAAT
>NZ_CAWMYL010000187.1:0-1505 GCF_963871815.1 Vibrio sp. L85 | reverse complement strand
AGTGACGAGCTAAAGCCGCGCCGCGGCTAAAACCGAAAACATCAAACTCAATGTGCGTTATGCCACCAAAACTCCCTTCACTGGACAAAGAGTCGACAATATCAAAATACTGCTGTATCCAGTTTTGCCACTTATAAAATGCCCCAGTATCGTCAGCGACAAGGTTATAAGCGGTGTCAATGAACGTCGATGTTTTCTCTAAATTATTGGGGCTGACACCAAACGCTTGCGCTAAATCGACTTCATCTTTCCCTTCGTCTATCAAGGTTGGATTTTGCCACGCTCCATCCACAGTCCCGACCCCAGCAACATAAATTTTATTGGTCTCATCATCTAATGGATAAATTTCAAATAGCCGTGCCACATTAGTGCGTGATTTCACCCCACGTGTTTCTTTGTAGAGATCATTCAGATGGTTTTGCCCTGTACCATCAAAGAACACCCCAATCCGAAGTATTTTTTCTTCGACTTTTTTTGCATTGAGGACTGGTGTTGTCTGAGAAATACCTTGAAGCTCAAAGATGTGTTTCATTGACGGAGAAAGCAGTGGCTGATTGTACTTCCCCCATGTATTACCTAATACATAGCTCTCGCCAACTTTTATATCCGTTAACGGTGAATGAGATTCTTTGGTTTCTTGAGTATCATCGACAATATCCGATTTTTCAATAATAAGAACATCGCCAGCTTTTAAAGCCATCGGATCTTGTTCGAATGTTGGATTTAATTTGAGGAGTTCTTTCGGGCTAAGGTCGTAATACGCTGCAATGTCGCTCCAACTTTCATGCTGTCCATTATCCTTCATATTCACTTTATGCGTTTGAATTTCTTTGGCAGCGGTATCGTTGATGTCAGAAGGCGCTTCCCTTGGCAGAAGAGGCTGTTGTAAAGAAGAAACAAGGAATGCAGGGTCAATCAGTGTCGCATTTTCGTCGAGCCAAGCCATACTCACTTCGCTCAATTGCTCGTTGGTCAACTTACCACGGGAATAAAGTATGTGTTGTGTCTCTGGTTCTTTTCCTTCAATTTTCACAGGAACCAGTAGAGAACTAAAAACCTGATCGCTTACAGGGGTGCTAGATATACCATCAGACGACGAAGATTGAGTAATACGCCATCCCCACTTTCCGTCACCTAGTATATCGAGTTCATACAACAACTTACCTTCGTAGAAGTAGTAATAGAAGCCATGCAAAGCCCAACCTAATTTAGACTCGCTCTCTAAGGATGGCAACAAGGGAATAAACTCAGCATTAAAGTACCCTGAGCCGATAGGTCTTGGCATAACGTCAAAGGATGTGCTGATGCCAAAGTTCTGATGAAACTCATGAGTCAGCTTTTTTGACTCTTCGACATGACACTCTCCTGTGAGCACGGTATACCTTGCCGAGTCTAACGCCTCTTCAGAGCGCCAGCGTTTAACGCTCTCCTCATAATCTGACTTACTAAGAGAGAAGACACCTAATTTCAGGCTAGACAGATCGGACTTTGGTGCATAGATCTTA
>NZ_CAWMYL010000186.1:0-255 GCF_963871815.1 Vibrio sp. L85 | reverse complement strand
TTCATACTTCATACTTCATACTTCATACTTCATACTTCATACTTCATAAGTATGAAGTTAATAAAAATAAAGTCAACAAAAAAACTCACATCAATGCAATAAATCCTATCTACATAAATATCTGATATAATGTGTAAAAATCTATACAGATCGGTACCAATGAAAACACCAACATCGATACATGACGGATTGTTCAAGTCATTCTTAACCGTGCCAGAAACCGCAAAGGATTTCTTAAACATCCATTTGCCAGAG
>NZ_CAWMYL010000185.1:0-5496 GCF_963871815.1 Vibrio sp. L85 | reverse complement strand
AAAGCCAGCCTTTCATGATATATCTCCCAATTTGTGTAGGGCTTATTAGAGCCATTTCCGAGCTGGTGACGATCAAATCGGGCTTCAGCTCGGCAATAGCTTCCAGGCTTGGGGCGACGCGGGTACCCACGTTGGCGATGCCCTCCGGCAGCGCTGGTTCCTTCACCCAGGTGCGATAGCCTGTCAGATCAGCGACGCCAACAGGCGCTACGTCCAACAGTAACAGCGATTCGGTAGCGGCCCAATTCAGAGTCACAATACGCTTGGGTGGTTCATCCAGCGTCAGCGTGCCGCCCTCGTGTTGCCAGGAGCCGGCGTGGGCGGTTGATGAGGTAAACAGCAGCCAACAGACAGCTGCGATGCGCCTGGCGCGCCGGGTATCAATGAACATAAGACACCCACTGCCCGGGTGCCCGCTCCATCACGCCCATGCCAACGCCATAAATGCTTTCCAGCACCTGGCTGTCCATGATGTCCTTGGGCGAACCGTCAGCAACGACCCGGCCCGCTTTCAGAGCCACCAGTCGATCACAGAAGCGCGCTGCCAGGTCTACGTCGTGAAGCACGACCACCACGGTGAGCTCCCGTTGCTCGGCCAGTTGATGAACAAGCCGAAGGGTTTCGACCTGGTGTTTCACATCCAGCGCTGAGATGGGCTCATCCAGCAGCAGGCAGCGGGTTTGTTGGGCCAGCAGCATGGCAATCCAGGCTCGCTGACGCTCGCCGCCAGACAGAGTATCCACGGATCGATGCTGGAAGGGGCGCAGGTCCGTATCGGCAATGGCCTGGTCGATCAGGTGCTGGTCTTCGTCGGTGTAGCGCCCCAGCGGGCCGCGCCAGGGGTAGCGGCCAAGGGCAACCAGTTCGCGAACTGTCAACCCATCCGTAGCGGGCGGGTGTTGGGGCAGGTAGCCCACGATGCGGGCAAATTCCCGGGCGCCGAAATTCTGGCTGGCCCGGGACTGCAACTCGACCTCGCCATCGGTGGCCGTCATCTGTCGGGCGAGGGTTTTCAGAAGCGTCGATTTGCCCGAACCGTTGTGGCCGAGCAGAGCGGTGACCTGCCCCTCCTGGAACGTCATATTGACCCGGTGCAGGATGTCGGTGTCGCCGATGCGCACCGCAAGATCGCGAACTTCAAAAAACGCTGGCATTCAGATTCCCCCCAAGTGAGAGCGGCAGGATAATCTAAATGCGAATTACTATCAATGAATTGTCGTTGGGTTGCCTTCCAAATTATGCCTGCCCGGTCTGCACCCGCCACTGGGCCGCGTAGGCGCCACCTTTTTCGATCAGCGCCTGATGGGTGCCCTGTTCCACTACCTGCCCCTGGTCGACCACCGCGATGGTGTCGGCCTCCACAATGGTGGACAGACGGTGGGCTATCATGATCACCGTGCGATTGTGCCCGATGCGTTTCAGGGAGCGCTGAATGGCCGCTTCGGTTTCGTTGTCCACGGCGCTGGTGGCCTCGTCCAGCACCAGAATGGGCGGATCTTTCAGCAGGGCGCGGGCCAGGGACAACCGCTGGCGCTGACCGCCAGACAGGCGGATGCCGCGCTCCCCGACGGCCGTATCCAGCCCTTCTGGCAAGGCCTGGATGAACGACCAGGCCTCGGCGGTGCGAGCCGCTTCGATAATCTGTTCTTCGGTGGCGTCCGGTTTGCCATAGGCCAGGTTATCCCGAATGCTGCCTTCAAACAGGTACACGTCCTGGCTGACCAGGCCAATGGCATTGCGCAGGGACTGGAGACTCACCTCGCGAATGGGCTGGCCGTCGATGCGGATATCGCCGTGGCTTGGGTCGTAGAAGCGCAGGAGCAGTTTGATCAGTGTAGATTTGCCAGAGCCGGTGGCGCCCACCAGGGCCAGGGTATTGCCCGCCGGGACGTTCAGGCTGATGCCCTCAATACCCGCGCCGCTGCTGGGGTAGCGGAAACTGACGTTGCTGAATTCGACCGCGCCTCGAACCGGCTCAGGCAGGGCTTTTCCGGCCTCGTCCCGCACGTTCACCGGCTCGGCGAGCAGGTCGAGAATGCGCCGGGTGCTGGCCATGGCGCGCTCAAACAGGTCAATCACTTCCGCGAGGCCCGTCAGCGGCCACAGCAAGCGCTGAGTCAGGAACACCAGCACGCCATAAGCGCCCACGTTCAGGTTGCCGTTCAGGGCCATCATGCCGCCCACGGTGAAGGTGGCCAGAAAGCCGGCCAGAATGGCCATGCGGATCACTGGAATGAACGCCGAGCTGATACGAATGGCCCGCCGGTTGGCGTCTACATAGGCTTCGCTGGCGTCTTTAAGGCGCTGGGCTTCACGAAGTTCGGCGGTGAAGCTCTTGATGGTGGCGATGCCGCCCAGGTTGTTGGCCAACCGGCTGGACAGGTCGCCGACTTTCTCACGCACGTCGGCGTACAGCGGCCCGGCTTTGCGTTGGAAGTAAAAAGCGCCCCAGATGATCAGGGGGATCGGGGTGAACGCCAGCAGGGCGATCAGCGGCGACAGCACGAAGAACACGGCACCGACGGCAACCACGGTGACCAGCACCTGAATCATGGCGTTGGCGCCACCGTCGAGGAACCGCTCCAACTGGTTAACGTCGTCATTCATCGTAGCCACCAGCTGGCCTGAGCTGCGGGCTTCAAAGAAGCTCATGTCGAGGCGCTGGGCGTGTTCGTAGGCGTCTTGTCGCAGGTCAGATTGCAGCCGCTGGGCCAGGTTGCGCCAGAGAATCTGGTACAGATACTCGAACAGGGATTCGCCGGCCCAGATGAAGAAGGTGAGTACGGCCAGAATGGTGATCTGTTCCTGGGCGGTTTCAAAGCCGAGGCCCGCGACGAAGCTTTCTTCTTTGTTGACGACCACGTCGATGGCAACACCGATCAGGATCTCCGGCGCGATGTCGAACAGTTTGTTGATGATGGAGCAGGTGGCGGCCGCGATAATCCGGCGGCGGTAGCCCCGGGCGTATCGGAGCAGGCGGCCTAGGGCGGCAAAACTGCTGGTATGCTGGCTGGTTGATGGCATGGTCCGCATCCTTCTGGCTGGCGTGTTGCTCCCTGCCGGGGAGCGTGCTGCAGGATTAAAAGGCGGAAGGGTAGCGGATTCCAGCGTTTATTAAAACAGAATCATTTTCACGGGTATGCCACTCGGGAACCCCTCCAGGGTGTTTTCCTAATCTTTTACAAGAAAAGGCTTAACTGACGTTTTCCCAACACATCAATCAAGTGCGGAGCGCATATTATCAAACTCGGACTTTGTGTAAACCCTTTTTTTGTCTTTTTGAATTGAATGCTGGGGTATAGGAAGTATAAACCACCTTTTTGCTCCTCATCCGAAGTATCTTACCTGAAATTCCCTCACTCGTTTACCGCTCAAGCCCCAATTTTAACTGCCGGTCCAGCCTAAACCGCTCTAATAAGGTTCGATTTGGCGGTAAAATCTCTAGCCTGATAGCTCGAGAGATACAAACTGCCCCACCGCCCCGTTTAAAAGTTGGCAGTGTTGAGCAGTGTTGGATTTGGGGTCGTCAGTCAAAGAGACGACTCTGTGATGGATCGAACAGGCTGGGAGTCAGTGGCGGCGCTCGTTCTGGTGGCAGCTCACGCTGCTTGGCGGCATTCGCCTTGGCTGTTTTCTGTTTCAGATGCTTGAGAATCTGCTCAATGACCTTCGGATCTTCGATGCTGGCAATCACTTTGACGTGACCGCCGCAGTGTTCGCAGACTTCAATATCAATATTGAAGACTCGCTTGAGGCGTTGCATCCAGGTCATGGCGCGGTGGCGCTCTGCAGGACTCTTGTCACGCCAGTTAGTATCGAGACCTTCCGATTTGTCGGGCTTCTTGCCCCGCTTGGCGGGTGTTACTTGAACTCGGTGTTTGCTGTTCGGTGCAAAGACGCCGTGGAAGCGTGTGAGGTTGACTCGCGGCTTAGGTACCAACGCAGCGAGTTTGGCGATGAAGTCCAGCGGCTCGAAGATCACATGGGTGGTGCCATTGCGGTACGGAGTTTTGAGCTCGTAACGCACCTGCCCATTGGCGGTTAATGCCAGACGTTTTTCTGAAACCGCTGGCCGACTAATGTAGCGACACAAGCGCTCAAGCTTATCCCGCTGATGCGCTTCGGCCATCACACCGGCGTGTAGCGAGAAACCAGCATGGTTGGCTACTCGACTGCTTGAGTCGGCTTTATCCTCACGCCCTGGCAAGGTTTGCAGGGTGAAGACTTTGCGCCCTTGCTGGGGGCCGACGGCAATGCGATACGTAACCGAAGCACCATGTAATTGAGTCAGCGTATCGTCTTCGCCCTCTTCCAGTGTCAACCACGTATTCTCGGCATCACGCTCCAAAATCCCACGCTTTTCCATGCAGCGAGCGATGCGATGGCTGAGGGTGTGAGCGAGCGTATTCAGCTCATCGTAAGTGGGTGCCTTGACACGATGGAAGCGTTGCTTGCCATAGTCATCTTCGGCATAGACACCATCGAGAAACAGCATGTGGTAGTGGACATTGAGATTTAGCGCGGAGCCAAAGCGTTGGATAAGAGTCACTGAGCCAGTTTGTGCAGAGGCTTTGGTGTAACCGGCTTTTTTGATCAGATGAGTTGAGAGTGTACGATAGACGATACTCAAGACCTGGCCCATCAGCTGGGGATGGCGAGCCAGCAAAAAGCGTAGCTGGAAAGGAAAGCTGAGCACCCACTGGCGAATGGGCTCCTTGGGGAAGACTTCGTCTATCAGCAGCGCCGCACTCTCGGCCATCCGGCGGGCACCGCAGCTAGGGCAAAAGCCGCGTCGTTTACAGCTGAAGGCGACCAGACGCTCGTGATGACAATCCTCGCAGCGAACCCGCATGAAACCATACTCCAGACGGCCACATTGGAGGAGGTCGTTGAATTCTTGTTGGATGTAGCGAGGCAGGTGTTGACCTTGGGCTTCGAGTGAGGCTTTGAAGGCTGGGTAGTGCTGCTCAACCAGCTGGTAGAGCAGCGTCTGGTCGGGTTGGTGGCGTTCGTAACCGTTTGTTTGAGTGGGCGATTGACTCGCCGTGGCGTTCCTTGCCAGCGACATGGGTATCCTCCGCTGATACTGTGGTTATGTACAGTATCAGCGGCTTGCGTTCAGACGTCCAGTCTGGCCCTAGACATCGCTAAATGCTTAACCCGCAATAGCCCTCACGAGTTGTTATCAGCCACTACCGGTTGAGCGAGAAGGTTTTGGGTTCAGGGTGCTATTGCTCCACCAATCACAATACTGAAGCCCCAACTGTTATCAGTTGGGGCTTTTTCTTGTCTGTTTGCGGCGGTTGCGTTTTATCGGTAGTCGTCGAGCTCTGCACCATCCCACATAAGAGCTTAACGGTGCGATCTTCAACGCCATCACACAAAACTTTCTTTTTCACGCACAGTCAACTTATTGGATGTTTTATTAACAACCCAAAAGGAGATATTTAGCGGGCGGCCGGAAGGTGAATGCTAGGCATGATCTAACCCTCGGTC
>NZ_CAWMYL010000184.1:0-268 GCF_963871815.1 Vibrio sp. L85 | reverse complement strand
GTCATTGTATTTGGTTCTTGAAATCGGTTGACGCCAAATCTGAGAGTGCAGACCTCGAAGTTCATAGTGAGTGATCCCACGTAGTAGTTCGTTACCATGCTCATCAAACACCGGTTGCTCATTTTTACTCTTATCCGCATAGCGCCCAATACGATGACCATCAATGTTCATCGTACAAAACATGGTCGTCACGGTCTGCACGATCGCGACACGTTGCTTAGCTTGAAGGGTTTTTTGACCGCTTTTGCATTGATGTAATCCCATCAAA
>NZ_CAWMYL010000183.1:0-392 GCF_963871815.1 Vibrio sp. L85 | reverse complement strand
TGTGTCGGTAGATACCGCATCTTCAGTCACGCTATCAACCGCTGTGACGTCGATAGTCGGTGCATCATTCACACGAACGACATCAAGAGAATCGGTATCTGTTGCTTTCGGGTTCACGCCGTCAGATACCGACGCTGTGACACTCAGGCTATTCAAATCAAGCTGGTCGTTATTAACCGCTTCGACACCTTTGTCGGTCAACTTAACTTGATCACCGTCTAGGACGAAGTAACCATCTGTGTTGTTTTCTAGCTGAACGGTAAGCTCGTCTGCTGGCGTATCTGTATCAGCAACAACGAGTGTTGCCACTACAGTGTCGGTAGATACCGCATCTTCAGTCACGTTATCAACCGCTGTGACATCAATGGTCGGTGCATCATTCACACGAACGA
>NZ_CAWMYL010000182.1:0-4848 GCF_963871815.1 Vibrio sp. L85 | reverse complement strand
GTTCTGGTTTCCTTATAAAACCGTGGCCAGTTTTACTTGACCACTACAATCACGTTCCAATTTCACTCTTCTTAATCGAGCTACTCTTAACAATCGACGAAACTCCATATATTCAAAGTGCTACCGATGCGATCGCCACAGGATGACCTGACCGATCTTATGCCTTGGAACATGGAAATCGACGAGGGCGAATAATGTCTCTCTGCTTCATTAGACACTTACATATAAAGAGATATATCGATAAAATCATGCTTTTTTTGTGATGCAAATTAAAGAAAGGGTAGTGAATTTTGTAATTAGACGAATAGTGAGATTACTATTAGTAATTATTAAAAATATATAGGTTATGCTTTTAATATCTAAGGATTTTCCGACCAGATACATAGTTCTAGATTCAAACTAAAGTAAATTGAGGCGAAGACATGAATGCGTAATCACATTTGGCATTTATATATTGTCTTAATGATATTAAGGATAGAAAACCATAAAATATGGCTATTGCGTCAATGAACCAAATGACTGATTGCATCCCTTTCCTTTGGATGGTTGGACATAGCTTGTACTTTGAACACAAACAACAGGATTATTTATGAAAATTGCACTATTACCTCTAATTATAGGGGTCACCTTATCAGGGCAATCACATGAAGTGCTTGCTGCCCAACCAATGAAGATTAATACGGAATCTCGCTCTACTCAAAATCAAACACCAACCCCTGCTATAAATGACTTTCAAATTGCATCTATATCTGATGTAGGGGTCCAGTTGCAATGGCAAGTCAGCGGCTATAATAATCGATTCGAAGTCGAGATTATCGAACGTCCTGTCAATGAATCACCAACCTCTTACTTAGCCGAAGCTAGTGAATCAGGGTTCTATCGTGGCCACCTAACACCAGATACCCAATACGAAGCCGTGCTAAAAGTATGTAACGAATCAGGATGCATAGTGAGTGAAACAATTCATTTTGTTACTTTACCTGAACGTCTGGCATACAACGATTCACGCAAAGCGGACAACCATCTTTCAGGAAATTTATCCGCACACATCAACTTTGCACAAACTCATACAAGTGTTACACCGAATAGCAATACAGAAAATAGACGTCCAGAACTAGTAATGTCGCGCAATGCGTTGTTATTAGTCACGCCAAAAGCCTATTGGACCAACCATTTATGGTTGGAGATATTACAAGATGGTGTACTAGTCGATAAAGTGACGATGAATCCTCCCACAGCTCAGCCAGCTACAGATCAAGTGGAAAATGAACGCAGCACAGTGGTGTTTTCACATCACGCATGGAGTGCGCCAATCAACTGGCGCTGGATGAAACCCGGACTATCATTACGATTAACTGATAACTTTGGTCGGATAGGTGAACTTAGTGAAACGGATCTTACATTTGGTGGAGAACCTGAACTAATAATCAATAACATTGATATTGGTATGCTGACACCTCCACGCAATCAATACACTATGATCAAAGAAATGCCTAAGCTAGCAGCGGATTACTTTCAAAAAATTCCAGTATCCAAGCTGGTAATGGTTGATTACACACCACTTCATCTGACAAAGGTGACGTTACCCAATGGTAAAATCTACACCGAGCGCAGCGATGAAGATGGAGGAGTACACAGCGGTGACATGCGCGGAGCTATTGGTAAATCATTAATTTCAATGGGTATTAATAACGCTAACTTTGGCATTCCAGATAGTGCAGGTATGACGGGATCCTATGCGAGACGTACTAATATAATTACTGCTCATAACAGTATTGGTATGTATGCGAATGGAGTTATCCGCCACGGCCTAAGTGGTGGCGGTGGTATGGTAACGCTGAGCAACAGTGTAGGTAATGAATGGTCGCATGAATTATCCCATAACTTTGGTCGTGGGCATCACCCACATCTTGCTTCAATTCATGATGAAACTACGGGGTGGGGATGGGATGCACTTTACAATCGCTTTATTGGCAATTTGCTTTGGAATGGCGAAGTTAAGACAATGGAGTGGGCTGGTCAAATTGTTCCGCCATTTGCAGGTGAGTTCACGTTTAGTAATGACTCACAAGCAGGTGGCAATACTGCATTTAATGGCCCGATAAGCAGTTATACTCATGATCATCCCGCCGGCACGCTCAAAACTCAACAATGGATGAATGAATCACAAAATATTGATGCACAAAGTCATACCGGATATAGCCGTTGGGATCAGAGGCTGCAACACACAGTTTCGGCTGATGTTGATTTCTCAGCTCCAATCGCAGTAGGAGTTCCTGTTGCAACCATTTTAGGTATTTACGATCCAACAGGGATGAACCCAAGCCAAATTTACCCACTAACCTATAGCAACTATGGACATGTATTCGATTTACCCACACCAAATGTTAGTAACCAGGATATACTGCAAGGCTGGCAACATATTTCCACTTTAAGCCAAGCCGACAAATTGAATACAAAATGGCAAACAATTCAAATTGACGATCAGCAACAGCTCCTTTGTAAATACCAAACCCACGATCAATTGGGTAATCAAGTCACTTTCGTCGGTTACGAAAATGGTAACGTTTGCCAAACCTCTGATGATATGAAGTGGCGCTTCGATAACGCATGGCAAAAAATTCCTACCTCAGACGTGGCACAGTACCAATTACTGTCTAGTCTATCAATGACAGGTGGCACAGCTAAATATGTACCGTCTCCAGAACTTGGTGAACGTGAATTGTGTAGTTTGACATCTGTAGGAGGTTTACATGACGGTGCTGGTTATGTGGAAAACGGTAAGTGTCGCCAAATCAACGGTATAAGGCATACAAATAATGCGAGTTGGAGTTATGGTTTAAAACCTAACAACACCAAAGTTCATGTATTCAAAACTGGTCGTCAATGTCAGGTTGACATCGAGCATGAAGATGGCACAACACAAAGCGTTGCCGTACACGGTGAACGATATGATATCAACCAGAGTAATAAATTCCATATTAATACTGCTATGGACAATCCACCGAAATTTGTTAGCGTAAAATGTCAATTACCCAATGGGGAAAGCTCGCTACTTGATGCACTAGAAGTCAAATATAACCCTGAAATTGAAACTCTTAACGGTCCAGTTATCATTGGACAAGAATTTGACTATCAAGCGAACGAATCAACATTACCATCAGGTTGGTTTACCATGCCTGAAGGGTTTGACCACACTCAATTAAGTAAAGTAGAGCAAACTAACCTTGCAACACTGCGTAAAGGTGATGAATATCCATATATTTGCCGCTTTTCAATGATGGTTAATGATAGTTTAAAAATCGTGCATGGATACGTTGAACAATTGAGTGAGGGTCAGTACCAGTGTACCGGAGGTAATGAGATCACCGTGCGTGATAATAAAGGTGAACGTCAAATTTTATCTAAATTAAATCAATTTGAATGGCTATCACTTATTAACCGAAATCAAGTGGGTAAGAGAGTTAAAGCAAAGCCGGATAGCGATGCCAATTTGTGTTCAATCACAAGTGGAGGTGACTTTTATGGTGCTGGCTTCATGAATGCTTCTGGACGATGTGAGCAAGAGCCTGAGATCTATTGGTCAAACGGGAGGCGTTGGGCATTTTCAAGCAAGCATAGCCAATATAGCTATCGTTAACTTTTTATGTTCCATGAACATAAGATAGTGAAAAAATTAACCACCGGCATAGCCGGTGGTTTTTCATATGCGCCTATAAGATTCTCCTACTGGCTGCACCCTAACAGGCGCAGAGTGACCTGACATTTGCATATAAGGGGTTTGAGGTCCAACGGAACGAAAACGTACGGTAAGCCCTAAGAAAGGTGTCCATTAAGTCGATTTTTACACAAATGTGTCTATTAATTGCTCATTTTCGATTTAATAGACGCCATTTTATCCCTTGTTTTTACTGTCTAAAATATTTTGACATATCAGACAGTTAACCCCCTTAGCGTACAAAACCGTTCCGTTGGACCTCAAACCCTTCTACGAATAAAAAACGGAGAAAGCATCAGTGCAATTGCACGCATGTTTAATACAACAAGGCAAACCATTATGAGAGTTCGTGCAACAAACGTAAACTCAGTATGATATTGAAGGTTTTTATCCCACAACTCTACAGCAAGGGGGCTTCTAAGACAGATTTTTTGCGTGTGCTTTGAGCTTCTTAAAAGCCCAATCATAGTGACTTGGCATAGCTGAAATACAATAACTACCCAATGTCGTTGTCCCTGTCCAGTCAAAATACTGCTTGGTAAAAAGCTCTTCATTGAAAAATGTCATGGTTAATTTGACAGCCGATTCATGGCTTTCTTTAACCAATAGCTTTGCTAATGATAGATCTGTTTTTTGATGTTTCTTGAAGAACTCAATGTTCATCTGACCATACGTTTTCCAATTATATGGTTCAGCCAGAAAAGTTACTTTTTCTCCGGAGATATTCAAATTAACCCAGTTTAGTAACAACTGATGCCATTCATATAGGTGAACCAATACATCTCTCAAGTTACGATCACGACTCCAATGCGCTTCTTTTTTACTAGGTTCATTAGAAAAATCGAACTCCGTATTGAATCAATTTCAGACGTTGATTCAATATGTTGGAATAACTTTAAGAATGTCTCATTAGCCAGAGAAATTAGGTCTTCCTTTGTCTTAGGTCTTGCCATTTTGGGGATTCACTTTGCTAACTAACTAGATTATGCACAACCATAACGATTATGCGACAGATGTAGCAAGCATCGTTTTTGAATTATATGAGCTTAACGTAGGATATTTTCCGTTTTCCAAGCGGACCCCAAATAGAGCGTTCAGCTCCAGTGGAAAAGCATTACGGCACGAAAAAG
>NZ_CAWMYL010000181.1:0-834 GCF_963871815.1 Vibrio sp. L85 | reverse complement strand
TTTAAGTTCTATTTACACACATTCAATGTTCTTACATTGAGTCCATCAAAACCCCTTGGGTGTTGTATGGTTAAGCCTCACGGGCAATTAGTACAGGTTAGCTCAACGCCTCACAACGCTTACACACCCTGCCTATCAACGTTCTAGTCTCGAACAACCCTTTAGGATACTTAAAGTATCAGGGAAGACTCATCTCAGGGCTCGCTTCCCGCTTAGATGCTTTCAGCGGTTATCGATTCCGAACTTAGCTACCGGGCAATGCGTCTGGCGACACAACCCGAACACCAGAGGTTCGTCCACTCCGGTCCTCTCGTACTAGGAGCAGCCCCCTTCAATCTTCCAACGCCCACGGCAGATAGGGACCGAACTGTCTCACGACGTTCTAAACCCAGCTCGCGTACCACTTTAAATGGCGAACAGCCATACCCTTGGGACCGACTTCAGCCCCAGGATGTGATGAGCCGACATCGAGGTGCCAAACACCGCCGTCGATATGAACTCTTGGGCGGTATCAGCCTGTTATCCCCGGAGTACCTTTTATCCGTTGAGCGATGGCCCTTCCATTCAGAACCACCGGATCACTATGACCTGCTTTCGCACCTGCTCGAACCGTCATTCTCGCAGTCAAGCGGGCTTATGCCATTGCACTAACCTCACGATGTCCAACCGTGATTAGCCCACCTTCGTGCTCCTCCGTTACGCTTTGGGAGGAGACCGCCCCAGTCAAACTACCCACCAGGCACTGTCCGCAACCCCGATTAGGGGTCAACGTTAGAACATCAACACTACAAGGGTGGTATTTCAAGGACGGCTCCACACAATCTAGCGACCGTG
>NZ_CAWMYL010000180.1:0-26315 GCF_963871815.1 Vibrio sp. L85 | reverse complement strand
GCGGTTTCCGACGTCTCGGAAAACCAAGTAGTTCTCTCAAAGTTACTTTTATTAACGGCGCATACCCTGATTTCTTTAGGAAAAAATTTAGATATTTTTTAAAAAATTTCATTTGGAGGGGTAATCGTGACGAAGCAGATAAAAAAGCAAAAAAACTTCAAATTATCGCTAAAGCTTCTTTTCTCGCTGTCGATACAGGCTGATTTTGTCTTGAAATCACGAAGTAGAATGCCTTAGCCAAGTAAGGTTAAAGCAAGGTTTGGGGCTTGTTTTGCTTGTGCAAGAATAGAGGTGCTTACCTGCTGCAGAATTTGTTGCTTAACCATTTGCGTGGTTTCTTTGGCGTAGTCAGTATCTTGAATGCGGCTGTTCGATGCTGCTAGGTTTTCGTGGATATTATCCAGATTATTGATCGCATGATTAAAGCGATTTTGATACGCGCCTAGCTCTGCACGATGGCTATCAACGTACTTCATCGCAGTATCAAGGACAGCCACAGCTTGTTGAGCGCCACCGACAGACGTAATGTCAATGTTATCAACCGCATCGTACCCTTTCAGCTGTAAACCCAGCTCACTAGCTAAATCACCTGAGAACGATAAAGTACCCGAGGTTTCTTCACCAGCCATAAACAACTGCAACTGACCCTTTTCATTCACTGACGCCGTAACTTTGTCCGTCTGACCATTGATATAAGTCGCAAGCTCCTCGATATCATCACCAGCTTTAGCATTAATTTGGATGGTTTCCGTTTCACCAAAACGATTATTAAATGACATGCTAAGTTCATTTGCACCATCTTTTACTTGCCAATCAGAACTTGCGCGTCCGTTTGAAATATAACTAAAACCGCCCATCTCAATGCCATCACTGCGCATCGACTTTAATTCTACTTGTACCGCCTCACCTGACGCTGCACCAATTTGAAATGCTGATTTACCAAAGCTGCCATTCAACAGTTTTCGCCCACCAAAAGAGGTAGTTTCTGCAATGCGGTTTAGCTCATCGTTAAGTGCAGAAACTTCTTCCTGCAGTGCTGTACGTTCTGCTTTGCTGTTTGAACCGTTAGCAGATTGGAGCGACAAATCACGCATGCGCTGCATGATATTGGTCACTTCATTCATCGCGCCTTCCGCTGTTTGCATGATGGAAATGCCGTCGTTCGCGTTACGCACGGCAACATCCAAACCACGCATTTGCGATTGCAAGCGGTTGGAGATTTGCAGGCCCGCAGCGTCATCCTTTGCACTGTTAATACGCTTCCCTGAAGACAAACGCTCCATGGATTGGTTCAGCATGTCAGTTGCACTGGTCAAATGACGCTGTGCGACAAGTGCTGCCACATTGGTATTAACGGTGATCGCCACGAATAAAGGGTCCTAAAATTAAGGCTTTGAATACTTATCGACCAAATTAAATAAAGGTTTAGTGTTTTTTGAGAAAAGAGATGGAGAAACAAAAAGGTGGAGCGTTGTGCTGATAGGTCAGCGTAAACAATAAGCTTACGCTGACTGTGTAGGATTAGAGTGCTTCTGCCGGCTTGGCAGATTTACGCGTAAGGTCTTTTGACGTCTCTTGCGTCGTAATATGGTCGTATTTCTCGGTCAGATGGTCCTGAATTTTTTGGTGATAAGTACCGTTGAGTTTGTAGAAGCGGAAGTACACAACCAAAGCGATAGCGAAGAAGAACGCTGGCAGCCCAACCATGATGCATTGCATGCCAAAGACGGTTTCAGGGCTCTGTTCCATGTTCGGTACATAATCCACTGCGGTCAGTGCGATACCAATGAAGAAAGCCGCAAAAGCTGAACCTGCTTTAACCACCAGCGTTTGTACTGAGTAAGCAATACTCTCGCAGCGTGAACCTAGCTTGTACTCACCGTAATCCACTGTATCCGCCACCATAATGACGTTCAGCACCCAAAATAGCGCCGTACCGATTTGCAATAACACGCCCGCTGTAGAAATCAGCAGAATGCTTTGTTTGTCGTACATGCCTACGTAGATAAGGACTGCACTGCCTAAGATTGGGAAGCTAGACGCACATGCCCATAACACTCGACGTGAAAACATTTGCGCCAATTTAGGGAACAACACCAGTGTAATTAGGTTCGCGATACCAGCGTAAGCCATGTAGTAAGGGAAAAGTTCCTCATTTCCGACCACATAGGTGAAGTAGTAAACCGCAAATGCTGTGATGATGTTGGTTGCGAGGTTGTATGATAGTGCCATACAAAGCACGCTCGTTAACTGGTCATTTTTGTAGATAAGCGAGAGGAGCTTCTTCAGCGAGACTTTTTCTTCAGGTTTCGTCACGTCGAGGTTGCTAGTTGAGTAACGCTCTTTCACGTTACGTAACGTGATATACGTTGAGACTAGGAAACAACCGACAAGCAAAATGGCAAACACTTGGAAGCCAAATCCTTTGTCGTCGCCACCGACATAATTGACGAACGGCATTGCGATTGCGGCGGTAACAATCCATGCAAGGCTAGCGAAGAATCGAGGGTATGGCACGAGCTCTTCACGCTCACGTTTGTCCAGAGTGAGTGTTGGAACCAGTGACCAGAAAGGAATATCCATTAAGGTGTAGGTCATGCCCCATAAAATGTAAGTCACTGCTGCATAAGCAATAAGCCATGGTCCTTCGATGTGATGCGCACTAAACAGCATGAGCAGCACCACTGAGTTGGTGATGGTGCCAATTAAAATCCAAGGTTTAAATTTACCCCAACGTGTGCGGGTATTGTTCACGATCCAACCCATAATTGGGTCATTCACTGCATCCCAAATACGCGCAATTAAGAAGATGGTTCCCACCACGGCAGCCGAAATACCAACAACATCGGTGTAGTAGAACATCAAGTACATGTAAACGATGGTGATAGCGAAGTCTTTACCAAATGCGCCAAAGCCGTAGCTTAGCTTGGTATTCATAGAGATACTCATTTGTTACTCCTTACGCCCCCTCATCGAGAGGGCGCAGTATATTCACGTTATTGTCGTTTTTATTGATATTGGTTTTGTGATTCAGGATTTACTGATGCACCCACGCTGGCAACCAACCTTCGTGTGCTTCAATCAAGTCATCAACAAGAGCATAAATCTCTTCGAGTCCAAGCACTGCCGCGGTATGAGGATCAAGCATGGCAGCATGATAGATACGATCTCGGTTCTCAGTGAGGATGGCTTCCGTCAGCAGAGTCTGAACATTGATGTTGGTCTGCATTAATGCCGCTAAGTGATTTGGTAATCGACCAGCTTTGATAGGTTGAATGCCGTTTGCGTCCACCAGACAAGCCACTTCCACACAACAACCTTGTGGCAAGTTGTCAATTAACGCTTCATTCTTCACGTTGCCGTAGATAACACTTGGCGTGCCTGTCCAAATCGAGTTCATGATGGTGCTCGCGTATTCATGCGACTCTTTGACGGTAATTTGATCCGCGTTTTTGAAGTCTTCGAGGTCTTTTTTCCAATCAGCAATTTGTTCTACACAACGCTTAGGATATTCATCAAGTGGCACTTTATAACGTTCAATCAGATCTGGGCGATTTGGTTTGATGAAATATGGGGTGTATTCAGAAAAATGTTCTGATGATTCCGTCACAAAGTAGCCCAACTTCTTAAACATCTCGTAGCGGACTAGGTTGGTGCAGCGACCGTTGTGATGCAAACCCGGCTTCGGCGCTTTGCCTGATTCAAATGCCTCAAGCAAATCAGGATAAATGTCGACATATTCCCCCTGCTCGTTTTTCTTTTCGAGTGTCAGGTAGTACGCCATGTGGTTGATGCCTGCACAGGTGTAACGAAGGTCTGAATATTCGATATCAAGGTCGCGAGCCAGTTCCTCCGCCGTCCCTTGCACGGAATGGCACAAGCCCACTTGTTTGATGTGAGGGTATTTCTCATACATCGCCCATGTGTTCATCGCCATTGGGTTAACGTAGTTGAGCATGATGGCATTTGGACACACTTCAGTCATGTCTTCACACACGCTCCAAAGGTGAGGAATCGTGCGCAGTGAGCGCATGATGCCGCCTGGACCTAATGTGTCGGCGATGGTTTGCTCCAAACCGTGACGCTTACAAACCTCAAAGTCCGTTACAGTGCATGGCTCATACCCACCGATTTGGAATGCGATAACGACAAAGTCTGCGCCTTGCAATGCTTCTTTTTGGTTTAAGTGACAAGTGATAGTCCCCGTCGCACCGGATGATTCCATCAACTTGCTTACTACTAGGTGTGATTCCTCCAAGCGGATTTCATCAATATCCATCAAGGCAATTTGCGCCCCTTTGAAGGCCGGCTTATGGAACACATCGCCAAGAATGTTCTTCACAAAAATCGTAGAACCCGCACCGATGAATGTGATTTTAGGGCTTTTCATAGTTGAATCCTTTTTGCTTTCATACTTTTGTTTCGATGCATTTAAGTTACACCTGCCGCAAGACCGAATTCGTCTCAGATAAACCAATCACTCTCCCGTTTCCTAATATTTAAAATCAACCAATAAAAAATCTTAGGAAATGGGATATTTTTGTATAAATCACGGATAAAGAAGGTGGGAAGATACGCTGAGGCTAGTTATTACGGCGATTTAAGTCACATAACCAAAATCTTATAAAACAGAGTAATCGGTGTTTTTGAAGCTGTTCTGAGTTTTGTTTCAACAGATTTAGTACAAATAACTTATACAGTTTCCTAAGAGGTGGGCGATGGCGAAGGTAGAGTCCAAGGCAGAGTTAGATACATTGAAAGTGGTGATTCAAGATAAGTATTCTTCCGAAACGGTTTCTGTAAGCCCACTTTCGCTGTACTCATCCTATGAAAAAATCGATATCGAGCTTAGACCGCCTCACTCTATGCCGGGTTATCACTGGCACGGACAAGTAGAGGTCAACATTCCTTTTGGTGATGATGTCGAGTACATCATTAATGGCAGCCCAGTCGTAGTGAAAGCAGGCTCGATAGGATTGTTTTGGGCGTCAGTTCCTCATCGGCTCACCAATCCGGGCAAAAGTCATAATATGGGGATCATCAATATTCCGATTCACCACTTTATGTCTTGGACGCTAAATCGAGACTTCGTCAATCAGATCACCCATGGTTGTGTGCTGCAATCAAACGCCAGTTCATTAGTCAGTGAGTTTGAGTTAGCACGCTGGGCAGAAGAAATAAACCACTCTTCGGAAAGTCGCCAGCAATTAGCGATTGATGAAATTGGCTTGATGTTAAAAAGAATGTGTTTAGATGGCTGGCAACAACTGAGTATCAATCGACAAGAAAAATCGACCAGGAAAGGCGTCTCCAAACACTCGCAGTTTTACGTCAGTCAAATGCTGGAATACATTGCCACCCATCATAACCAGCCGGTCACGATAAAAGACATAGCAGAGCACATTGGGCTGCACACTAACTACGCGATGAACGTGTTCCAACGAACCATGCAGATGACCATCAAGCAATATATCACGGCAATGCGGATTAACCACGCCAGAGCACTGTTGAGTGATACTGACCGGACAATTTTAGATATTGCTTTAACGGTAGGTTTTAATTCTAGCAGCCGATTTTATGAGACTTTTCAGAATTATATTGGTGTAACGCCAACGCAATATCGCAAGAAGTCACGCGAAGATCATCGCTGGAGCAGTCACAGTACTAGCCCACTTTACGAACTAGAGAAAGGCGCTATTGATGGCAAAAGACCACTGACGGTCCGTTAGTCTTATCAGGCAAGAATGAGGGGAAACAAAAAAGGCAGAACACTCTGCCTTTTTAATCATTGGAGGGTTGGCGAAGAATTACTTAATCGCCAATTCCGCTAGCATTTCTTGTGAAGGAGCGAAGAAATATGCACCTGTTACTGCTTTGGTGAAACGAAGCAGTTGGTCAGTCTTACCATCGGTAACACCGTACATGCTCTCTAGCATCACTTTGATGTTGTGGATAGTGTTGCAATAAGAGATGAACAGAAGACCATGTGCGCCAGTTACTGTGCCGTAAGGCAAGCTGTGACGAACGATCTTAAGACCTTTGCCTTCTTCTTTGATGTCTACACGACCTACGTGAGAAGCCGCTGGCACGTCTTCTAGCTCAATAGAATCTGGCTTAGTACGACCAATGACTTTCTCTTGTGCAGATACGTTCAAACGGTTCCATGCAGGCAAGTTGTGCTCAAAGCGTTGAACCATCACGTAGCTACCACCAGCGAAAGCGCCGTCTTTGATCAATGCAACGTCAGCACGCGCATCACCTTTCGGGTTTTCTGTGCCATCAACGAAATCCGTCATGTCACGAGCATCTAGGTAACGGTAACCGTAAGTTTCATCCACTACCGTCACATCTTCTGCAGTTTCAACTAAGAATTTACGCAGTACATAGAAGTGCAAATCGTGACGAGTTGAGTGACAGTGAATCAAGACATCCACGTCTGTTGCTGGCGCAAATACGTCACCTTCCCCCAACTCAGGGAAGTCGATCAACTCTTCTGGCATTTGCATGTTTAGGTGCTGCCAAAAAGATTTCGTGAATGCGATAGAAATCGTCAAATCAGCACCTGGTTGGTTCGCATTGAGCTCATTTACTAGCTCAGGTAGCGCTTTTAGTTTTGCCAGTACGTTTTCACGGTTTTGGTTCACTTTTAACTGAGTGTAAAGTGCAAATGGTCCTGCTTCAGGCACAATCGCCGTTTGAGCTTGTGACATTGAGATATCCTCTATACATTGCCCCATGCGGGAATTATTGTTTTTAATTTTTTGATGGCTGTTCTTCTTTGTGCTCAACTTGTGGCACGTTAAAGCAGTCTTTTACCCATCTTCCATTTAGAAGATAGATCATAAACCAAGTTAACAAGGTAATTGTGAGCGCATTCGCCCAATTGAATACACCATGTTCGAGGTAGACATGATACATGGTCTGAGCCAGTTGAATACCGCACAAGATCAAAGTCATGGCACGACCATGCTGGGTAATTTGATTCACCCACCCTCGCTCTGGATGCCGCAAGCCCATTAACCACATCAATAATAGACTTGGGATACCCATCGATAGTCCGAGGTATAACGTATTAGAATCGGGGTACACAATCGATAGTATCTTGCTACCGCTGTCTCTACTCACTCCTGCCATGGCAAACACCACCCAAGAGCGCGCTAGGAACATCCATCCTAGCCATAACATAATCGGCGCTTTTAAAAATCCATGAGCGTCATATTGATCAAATGAGTAACGCACAATCTCGTCTTCTTAGTTTCATAAAAACGCCACTTTAACCGATCGTTTCAGAGTTGCAACCTAGCAAAGCTGAGAACTAAAGTTCATTTCATCATCGTACGCAGGTAAACTAGGTTTAGATTTACAGCGACGTCGATAAGAAACATGAAAAAGAAAAACACAGCAGCACCCGTTCCTTCCCAAGAAACGCAAACTGAAGCGATGAAGATTGCAAAGTCCACTCAAAAACCCGGTCAAACGAAAGAGCAAACCAAACTGATTGCTCAGGGCATTGAGAAAGGCATCGCGCAGTATAAAAAACAGCAGAAAGAACGCAATCGACAAGCAGACAAAGCGAAGAAGAAACAACAGAGAGAAAAACAGCGTCAACGTGATGACGTCGTTGAACAAGAATCAGCAAATATTGAAGCACCAACGAGCAAACCAGCTGTATTACCTTGGGCACTATTGGTTCTGAGCTGGATTGGTTTCGCGGCTTACATCATGATGGGGAAATAATATGCAGCGTTATGTGATGATAGGAGGCATCGCATTGGCTTTGATGGGTTGTTCGTCACCATCAACGCTACCAACGGCATCAAGTGATGACGTTCAGATTCGCTTTGATAGCCAGTTCAATCCGGATCAATGCGAGTATTTAGGTGAAGTCACTGGCAGCGAAGGTCACTGGTACAGTTACTTGTTCTACACCAATGACGCCATGATGCATGGAGCCATGGTCGACCTAAAAAACAATGCAGTATTGCTCAATGCCGATACGGTTTACATGATCGCCCCACAAGACTTTGCTACTTCCTTCAGTGTGCTTGGTACTGCCTACCGCTGCCAATAAGCGTTTCCCAGACGTAAAAAAAGCCAGCAATTGCTGGCTTATGCACGAAATCCAAGACTGCTAGCAATATCTCCCTCTCGCTCAAGAACCCATTGACTGTCAAAAGGTCCCCAATCCGAAAGTTGGTAATAGCCGTCGTTATGACGTCGACCATCTTGAACGAAGATGAGTTCGATGCCGATCCCCGGTAATGCCTTGAGTACATCTTGAATAGTACGACGAGGCCACCCCGTTCTTTCGATCAATTTTGGTACATTTGGCCTTTCTAGGTTTTCCACCAACAAGGCCAAATATAGCCGCCTTGCAAAAACAGGACTCAATTCCATTGACACCTCCTAAAATTGTGCTGATTCATTATTTCTTTTTTGCTCAGCAAGATGTTGCGTTTGATCAATAACTCGACTTTTCCGTGCTATTTAGCCAAGTTTTTTATCATTCTTATCGCTGTTTGGTGGAGGAATGAACGACTGAGCACGGTCCAATAGAGCACTGACCTGTGAAATATTCGCCGCATGATTTTGTCACAGTGGTTGCTTCTTGATAGGATGCTTGAACAGCCAAAAACAATGCAAAATCGGGCGTTCCATAGCGCAAACCGATAAGTAAAGCACAAAGAGAAAAGGAAATAATATGACGATCACCATGTTCGGCATCCCAAACTGCGACACGATTAAAAAAGCCAAGAAATGGCTAGAAGCGGAAAACGTTGCTTTTGATTTTCACGACTACCGCAAACAAGGTATCGATGCGGCAATGGTGACTGAATTTTGTAACGCGCTGGGTTGGGAACAAGTATTGAATAAACGTGGCACGACTTTCCGACAGCTGACTCAAGAACAAAAAGATTCTCTTAACGAAGAAAACGCAATCGCGCTGCTAGTAGAAAACCCAGCGATGATTAAGCGCCCAATCTTGAAAGTTGAAGACCAACTTCATATTGGTTTCAAAGCAGACCAATACGCGACCATTTTTAACTCTTAATTAAAGGAACAATCAAGGATGACAGACAGTCCAGTACTGGCACTCGCTAAAGACCTGATCAGCCGCCAGTCCGTAACGCCTGAAGATGCAGGCTGTCAGGAAGTAATGATCGAGCGATTAAAAGCGCTTGGTTTTGAAATCGAAGTGATGGTGTTTGAAGACACAACAAACTTCTGGGCTCGCCGAGGTACAGAAGCACCACTGTTTGCTTTCGCCGGACACACAGATGTCGTGCCAGCAGGCAAATTGGAGCAATGGGACACACCTCCTTTTGAACCAACCATTATCGACGGTTACCTTCACGGGCGTGGCGCAGCAGACATGAAAGGCTCTCTAGCTTGTATGGTGGTCGCGGTTGAACGCTTTATTGCAGAAAACCCAGACCATAAAGGTTCGATTGGCTTTTTGATCACTTCAGACGAGGAAGGTCCTTTCATTAATGGCACCGTTCGCGTCGTTGAAACGCTCATGGCTCGTGGCGAGAACATCGACATGTGCATCGTTGGTGAGCCTTCAAGCACTGAAGTTGTGGGAGATGTAGTTAAGAATGGTCGTCGTGGCTCAATCACGGGTGATTTAACGGTAAAAGGAACACAAGGTCACGTGGCGTACCCTCACCTTGCTAATAATCCGGTTCATCAATCACTATTAGCCATTCATGAACTTGCTACGACAGAATGGGACCAAGGCAACGATTACTTCCCACCGACAAGCTTCCAAATCCCGAATGTCTCTGCTGGTACTGGTGCATCGAATGTGATTCCTGGCGAATTTAACGTGCAGTTCAACCTGCGCTTTAGCACAGAACTCAGCAACGAAATCATTGTTGACCGCGTGACCCAAACACTCGACAAACACGATTTAAACTACGATCTGAAATGGACATTCAATGGTGACCCGTTCCTCACCGATACTGGAGCATTGCTTGACGCAGTCGTTGCTGCCGTCGATGAAGTCAACAGCACGAAGCCTGCGTTGCTCACCACGGGCGGAACGTCTGATGGTCGATTTATCGCACGCATGGGCGGTCAGGTGGTTGAGCTTGGTCCGGTGAACGCGACTATCCACAAAGTGAACGAATGTGTAAAAGTCGATGACCTTGAGAAATTAACGGACATGTACCAAAACACGTTGAAACACTTACTCGCACAATAGTGTCATAACGAAACATGCAACAATTAACGAGAGTGCCATGACGCCAGAGCAACTTACCGGAATGACCGATTCCCATCTGCAATCCACATTAGTGGGTCAAAAAGCCTTTCTGCTTCACCCTGAAGTGGCTGACGACTTACTAAACATGATTGAAGCCGCCACACAATCAGGCTTTAAGATGGAGATCGCCAGTGGGTTCCGTGACTTTAACCGTCAGAAAGCAATCTGGAACGGTAAGTTTGCAGGTGAACTGAAGATCCTCGATTCCGATTCACAACCGCTCGACAAAACTCTACTCAATGACGAAGAAAAGCTCACTGCGATTCTTCGTTGGTCCGCCTTACCCGGAGGAAGTCGCCATCATTGGGGGTGTGATTTTGATGTTTATGCGCGTAACTTATTACCCGCTGATACACAATTACAATTGGAACCATGGGAGTATCTCGAAGGTCATCAGCGTGCTTTCTATCAATGGTTAGTCGATAACCTCGATAGCTTTGGGTTCTTTTTCCCTTATCAACAAGACTTAGGCGGTGTCGCCATCGAACCTTGGCACATCAGCCACAAATCTGTAGGGCAACAATGCCTGTCATTGTTAACACCAGAGTTGCTGAAAACTCAGTTAATTCAGCAAAATCAGATCGACAGCATTGCAGGGATGGATGTCATATTGAATAATTTGGATAAGGTTATCACCCAATTTATTCACAACATCACGCCGCCGGAGGCTCTATGATCGAAATTCTCACCAACCCCTGGGTCATTATCATCATAGTGCTCAGTATCGTGGTTGGTAACATTGCTGCGCTTAAGTACACCGCAAAAATGAAGTTTGGTCAGATGGATAAAAGTCGAAAAAACGATTTAGATAAGCTGAACGAACTAGACAAAGAACGCTATGGAGAGGAAAGCGAGAAGAAAGACGAAAATCGCTAATCTCTCGCACTTGATGCACTCTTCAACATTTGACATCAAGTAAGCAATCAAAAAGGGACCATTGCGGTCCCTTTTTTACTATTCAAATCTACTTATTTGTAGCGAAGTTAGTCTTTCACAACCGCAGCCAGTACTGGCGCAAGTGATTTCAAGAACTCTTCTTCTACTGGCTTACCAGACGAATCAGTAATGTTGATAGAAGTACGGTTACCTAGATCACCAAGCAAGAAGGTGTAAGTACCAGAGTTTAGATCGATTGGCTTAACACCAATGTCATTCCAGAACGCATCATCCGGTGACGCGTATTTCGCTGTCACTGTACCTTGCGACTGACTGCGCTCTTCAATCTTAAAGCCCATCTTCGGCATGATATCAGGCAGACGGTTCCACACGACATTGTATTGTGCACGAGCAATGATAACTGGCAGACCACTGCGATCTTTACCCATGGTAATTGGGATGTGTTTCACTAGCTCTTGTGCTTTACGTTGCGCTTCTTCACGTACGTGTTGGTCGTAGCGTGCCGTTACCAAGTTGGTCATGAACACGTTGTAACGCTCACGGTTGGTACGTGTCACTTCTTTGACTTGGTTGCCTTCACGCCAGTCAATCAAGCTTACCTTGAAGCCATGACGACCATTCATCTCACCGCGAGTAATCTCGTAGCGGCTGCCGATTTCCATCTCTTCATCAGGAGAGTTCCAAGTCACCCAACCTGTTTCGATGCGGTTATCCGTTTGGCTTTCAACTGGGATCTTGTTCTCTGCAACCATCTCTTGAACGGTCTTCCAAACTTTATCCAGTTCATCCTTACGAAGCAGCCATAGTGTTACTTCACCGTCGCTACTGCGATCTAGGCGAGCACCAGGGATCAATTCCAATACTTGCTGAGGCGGACGAATATCAACATCTTTACCAATACCACCAGCGTAGTTTCCTTCAGGAATACGGTAGTTCGGGTAAAACTGAGGTTGAGCACCTGCCGGTACACTCCACTCTTCAAGAGCAGGCGTGTTCAAATACTCGAAGTCGTCCTTTGCTTGACGACGCTGATTGGCACCACCTGAACAGGCAGTCAATACGAATACAGCTAGTGAGCTTAACACTAACTGGCTTGAAAGCTTCATTTATACTCCTAAAACACTGAGGGCTTTACCACCCTCAGCATGAACTTCAATCCTAGTAAATACCGGCGTCTGTTAGCGCTTGTTCCACAACTGGCTGCGATTTTTCAGAAAGTGGGGTTAAAGGAAGACGCAGCTCACCCTCTTCAATCAAACCAAGCTTATGTGCTGCCCATTTCACTGGGATCGGGCTTGATTCAACGAATAGGTTTTTATGCAGAGTCATCAGACGATCGTTGATCGCTTCTGCTTCTTCAAATTTACCTTCACCTGCCAAATGGAACATGTCTGCCATGTCTTTAGCCGCGATATTGTTCGTTACTGAGATAACGCCGTGACCGCCTAGTTTAACAAATTCTAGACCCGTCGCATCATCACCACTTAGTAAGATAAAATCTTCGCCACAAAGTTCACGGTGAAGTGCAATTCGGCTTAAATCACCCGTCGCATCCTTCAATGCCACGATATTATCAAGCTTTGACAGGCGTGCCACTGTCTCAGGCGACATATCTACCGCAGTGCGACCCGGTACATTGTACAAAATTAGAGGTACATCACTCGCTTCTGCGATTGCTTTGTAGTGTTGGAACAAACCTTCTTGAGTTGGTTTGTTGTAGTAAGGCGTTACACTCAGGAAGCCAGCAATACCAGAATCAGCCAATAATTTGCTAAATGTAACTGCTTCGTGGGTTGCATTTGCTCCCGTACCAGCAATCACTGGGATACGACCGTTTGCGAATTCAACGGTTTTATTTACGACCTTTACATGCTCTTCAATGGTTAGAGTCGCTGACTCACCAGTGGTGCCAACTGCAACAATACCGTCTGTACCAGCTTCAACATGGTACTCAACAAGCTTTTGTAGACTATCAAAGTCTACTTCACCATCTGCTTTTAGTGGTGTAATCAGCGCTACGATACTTCCTGAAAACATGTTTATCTCCCTCATTTAACTCTTTCTGCATGGTACTGTAATGCGATTGAAAAACACAAGAGCGTAAACTCGCTTACAAAGTACAAATGAATGAATAATTATCAGTTGTTAGAGGTCTAGCAACTAAAATGTGAATTTTGTTCTCAATCCTAGCCATTCTGATAATCGTGTTCGTTGCAGCAAGGATTTCTCACCGCTTTCAATTAGGCGCGGAATATACTCTCTCGCCGAGAAGCTCAAGTCAGCGTTGAGTGAATTAATAGTGCACGCAATCAGCAAACTGTTCACTAAATCAACAAAGCGTTTTAACAAGTTTAAAAAAAGAACTGACTCGACATTTCTACTCCATATCTGTGCTAACATCTCTCTATTGAAGAAAGGACAAGAAGCTCATTTATGAAGCAACATCTGGTACTTACAGCGGTTGGAACGGATCGTCCGGGCATATGTAACCAAGTGGTTAAGCTCGTCACACAAGCTGGCTGTAACATTGTCGATAGCCGTATCGCTATCTTTGGTAACGAATTTACCCTTATCATGCTGCTTACTGGTAACGCCAGTAATGTCACTCGTGTCGAAACGCAATTGCCACTTCTTGGGCAAGAACACGACCTCATCACCATCATGAAACGCACATCAGCCCATGAGTTGCTCGATAACAGTTACACCATGGAAGTGTTTATTGAATCAGAAGACCGCATCGGTTTAACCGAGAAGTTTACGCAATTCTTTGCCGATAAACAGATTGGCCTACAATCACTTAGTGCGCAAACAATCAGTAAATCAAAGATCCAGCTGGATGCCGACCAATTCCACATTGCAATCACCGCTTCAGTAAGTGCAGATTGTAACTTGATGCAATTACAAGAAGATTTCGATGAACTTTGTAACACGCTCAACGTACAAGGTTCTCTGAATTTCATTAAAAACAATCTATAAGTAAAGGAAATAATGATGAATACGCTGACAGCAGGCACGCCAGCGCCAGCCTTCTCTTTGCTCGACCAAGATGGCAACACCGTTTCTCTCGGTGACTTCAAAGGTAAGAAAGTACTGTTTTACTTCTACCCAAAAGCGATGACACCAGGTTGTACGACTCAAGCAAAAGGTCTGCGTGATGTAAAAGCAGAACTAGACGCACACAACGTTGTGGTATTGGGTGTGAGTATCGATCCAGTAAAACGCCTAGGTAAGTTCATTGAGCGCGACGAGCTAAACTTCACGCTACTTTCTGACGAAGACCATGCCATTGCTGACCAGTTTGGTGTTTGGGGCGAGAAGAAGTTTACCCTTAGAAAAAAAGAATGACAAAAAACCTTGATGTATTTTTATGACAAATCTATCTTTGATGTGTGGGTAGCATATCGAGGATTGTTTTGTGATAGAAACGTACAAAGAAAAATGTTCTGATGTTTATGATGACTACCGACTTCTTTCTATCGAAGTCGATACATTGGCAAAGCTTAAAGTCTTTACAAATACTGATACTGAACCAGGAGAAGTGACATACTCTCCCGACCTCTCTCCTTCCAATCTAGAATCACGCATAAAGAAAACCGATATCATCGTTGCCCCTGACGGTAGGGTGGTTTACCCACAATCTCTTTACCTAGTATCTAAATTGCGTGGTGAAGCGGCGGTAAAAGACACAGGTTCAATTGCAAAAGGTTTGCTGGCTTTCACTCGGTATTTAGATTCGACTCACTACTCTCAAGTTGATGAAGATGGTCATGAAATACCATGCGAATATCTAACGTATAAAACACTATCAAAGTACGAAGAGGAAGGCGCCCCTTGGCGTTTTGCTGAGTTCCTGCTTGCGAACTGCAATGATATTGAGGGTTCTAGTGGCAGCGAGGCTTTTAGTTTATCTACCGCACGCACCTATATGGGCGTAGTAATTGGTTTCTATAAGTGGATGCAGAAATACGGCTACATCAAAAAGAACGATGACAATATCGTTACCCACTACACCATAGAAACAGTCCATCAGGAGTTAAACCAGCACGATATGCTGGCTCATACAAAATCTGGCTCTCAACGTACCTATGAAACGTCCAATATCATGAAGATGTTTCCTAAAAAACAAAATACGCCTGCTCATAAAAAACTCAAGCCGATGCACCCTGAACACAAGTCTTTATTTAATGAACATATAGTGTCACTCCCAAAGACGACAAAGCTCATCTTTCGCCTATGTGTTGAAGCAGGACTTAGAATTGATGAAGCCATTCACTTCCCCGCTCACAATATCGGTAACGCTGACTTCGGTGATTTAGAAACTGTACCTGTCAATATTACTCACACTAAAGGCAGTAAGGCGCGTACCGTAGAAATTCCCATAGAGCTGTACGAAGAGCTAGAGATACACAAAGAAAGTCATACGCAACTTAAAAACCTAAACAAGCGCAATGAGCTTATTCAGGCAGGCAGCGCAATAGACACCGTTGAGTACCTATTTCTTTCAAACAAAGGTGTGCCTTACTCAGCCAATACCTTAGAAACGCACTTTTCAAACCTTAGAAAGCAGATTCGCGAAGTGGATTCCTCTTGGTATTACCGAATTCATGATTTACGTTCTACCTTTGCGACCCACTGGCTTTGGGAGGAATCAAAAGAGCGAAGTGTTAGTTATGACTACCTTATGGGTGAGTTAGCAGAATTGATGGGGCATGTCAGTACATCGACCACTGAAAAGTACATTCAGTACATGAATAAACTGGACGACCAAATCAGCACAGCTAAGGCTAAAAACCTCAAAATAAACGGAGGTTGGTCGTAATGGCGAAAAGTAAAATCGCAAAACAGTCCAAATCCGTCAAGCGTGTGCGAAACAACCAAAACGTTGTTCCTTTGAACCTTGAGATTCCTTATAAGCACTCTAAATCAACAAAAGTAGAGCAGTTCGATGTTTCTCACCTATTACATTTAGGGTGTAACAAAGAAAACAAAAAAATAGACAGTCGAACCGTATTTATCAGGTCTTTTTGCAAAAAAGCTCAACAATATGTCAAGAATGGTAAGTCAGCAAAATCCGTCACAAGGCACTTCGAGACCTTACGCGCTTACCTTTCTTTTTGTGATGCGATAAATGCTGCCCCATTCACCGAAAATGGCTATTTGAAATATGCTGGCAACGATGGAGAGTTAAGGCATCGCATCAAGACATTTACCCCTTCAAAACGCCTGTGGGAATACAATGATGGTGATGAGTTAGGCATTAAAGAATCAAGCGCATCTGGAATACTTTCATCACTTCGCACTGCACTTGAATGGTGCGGTTTATCTGTTTCCGATTGGGCTAATAATCACCGAGGGTTTGGAGGGGAAAGGGCACCCTTTAAGGGGTACTCTGATGAAGAAGAAAAGCTTCTAGTAGAACGATTAGAAGCATTATTTTTCACCCTTGCGCCTCAGCTCATTGCTGCGAAAGAAAGCAGCACACCTTTACCCGACACCCTACCTCTTATCATTAGCCTTGGCTTGAATGAGGAAACACTTCAAATTCCGACTTCATTAGAAGTGAGAAAAGGAGTGCCCAAAAAAAATGGCACTGCTGTTAATCCAGCCTCAGCTTTTAACCTTGCGATGGGCGCTGCCTATCATTTAATGTGTTTTTTCACCTCACTGAATGACAGCAACATTCGTCAAATTGCCCACCCCATTGATGTTAAAACATCAGAGCGAGATAAGAGCTTACAAGTAGTCAAGGTCTCAAGCTATAAGGCACGTTCAAGCAGCGAAGTCGATGCCCTTTTGGTGGGGGAGTCGTTTGACGTTGATAAGCGCGATGGCGTGAAGTTTATAAAGCTGCTAGAGCGGTTATCCAAACTCTACGGCAGTGGTGAGGATGGCTCTGAGTTACTTTTTACTCTCAACGATAACGCAGAGGTCACTGATGCCTTTAATTTAAGAGAGGTGAATAAGAAGCTCTTTAACCAATTGCACCTGCTATCGCCCTATCGAGCGGGCAACCTGCCTTGGTTTAAAGAGTTGTTTTACGCCTACCGAAACCAACAAACCATCACGCTAAAAAAGACCGTGAGTCATTTAGGTCGCACGGTTGTGCTTAGAGAGGTAGAACCAACTTCCAAAACTGTGGCTGGGAAAATGGCGACCAACAGTGCCTACTGCATTTTGTCTTGTTACACCGACTTGCCACTTAAAGGGATTTTACTACCACTTACCTACTCCGAAATTGATAGCAATGGCAATGTTACCGTTTCTTTTAACTATAGAAGTGGCGAAGTTGGGTATTTCAAAGTTCCCGCTTCTGATTTAACGCTTATTAAAGATATTGAGCAATTTGCGAAAGAAAAAGCAGACAGGCAGCCTAAGAGGCACGAACGAATGCTTTTAACAAGAACCTCTTCGAGGGGCGCTCCTCTTGATTGGGAAGGTATTAGCCCCATTTCGGGAAATCTCATGCATACTTGGTCTATTGAATCCAACCATTACTATATCTCCCTTCAATCAAGTCGCTGGCGAGAAATGAGCAGCAATCAAGCCTATGCGGAGGGCGGTATTCAAGCCGTTCAGAGCCTGCTCCAAAACAAACGAGACACAATAGAGAGAAGTTACGCAAACGGGCTTCCATCACTTAATAAAGTGATTCTCTCTCAAAGTATCGAAGTCATTGAAAACCTCTTTGATAATGACTTGGAGCAAGCAAAAGCTACTGTGACTGAAAGGCGCGGCATTCCGATACTGACATACGAGGAAGGTGAGAAAAAGCGTAAAACTAACCCCAATGGAATTGCTTGTGATGGGAAGCAAGTCATGATTGATGGTAAGAACACACAGCGAGAAACGAACTACGCGCTAGGTGTGGATTTACCTTGCGCCGAGTTTGATATGTGCCACAAGTGCCAATCTGCCAAAGCGGTGGATGACGTTGACGCTATTTATAAGCTTATTTCAACCATCGATGTTTTTAAGGAAGGTCTTGATATGTTTCCTGACTCGAAAGGGGATGCTCTAGAAAGAATCGAAGCGTATGAGTATACGCTAGATGGAGCAAGTGACGATGTATTCGATGAAGCCATGAAAAAATTCAATACCCAAGGTCGTCATCCAAGGGTGTCCATCGACCATGCCATTCTATTGATGTAATTGCGGAGGCTCACATGATAAAACTCTCTGACCCAGAACACCAAAACAAGCTTCTTAAAGCGCAACAAAGCGTTGGCGCTCATACAAATTACTTAATGGATGTATTAAAGCCAGCGATAGAACGCGGGGATTGGGATGAACTCGAAGCGCTTGATATAGGCTTTACGGTGACAGGTGAATCATTAGGTAAAATTGGTAATAATGAGGCTTGGAAGAACTTGCAACCTCATTTTGAGCCGCAACCAGAGAGGTACCAAACCCTCGATTTTACCAACGATGGTAAAGTAATTGAGCGCAACCTAAAATTTGAGCTTATAACTCTCATCCTTAAAATGATGTGGCTTTCACCTCATAACCACTCCTTTGCCACTCTTTATACGGCGCTAACTGATCTAAAAAAAGTCATCAAGCCGCTTTTAAATGAAGGGTTTGACACACTATCAGCGCTTAACTTTGAACTACTCGAAACTTGGGTGCTAACGGGCTTTACCGATATCAACTTCAAAAGATCTAAAATTTACAACGGGTTAAATCGCCTTTACAAAGATGCCAAAGGTTTACCCTTTGAGGTTAATTTAAACAAAAAGCTTAGCGCCTCAGATTTTGGTTTAACTATTAAAGAAGCTAAACAATATACCGTCATTCCACAAAGGCTCTACTATATGGGGCTTCAAAAATCGGAAGAACTAATTAATCAGGCTTATGCTGTGCGTCACGAGCTAGAGCAACTGGCAGATTACATCACCTCGTATGTAGACAAAGCCTATGATGGTTATGCTAAGTATCTTGTCAGTGGTGAGGCTAGAAAAAAGAACGGGGATATTACATGGTATTTAGAAAAGAATATAAATAATAAAAAGCGCACTATCGCTTTCCAGCAAGCCTTCACCGCACTTAACGCACCAAATGAACAAGAGGCACTGGCTCTCCTAGAGCTTCATAATCCAAAGATACTGAACGAGTATTTAGATAGGTTCCACACAGAGCGAAAACTAACGATTGGGCAGTGGACAATCACCAACTTAAAAGAGGCGCGAGCACTTTTCAAAAAGCTCAACGGTGGCTGTATATGGGGTTTAATGGCAAGAACAGGAATGAGAGGCGATGAAATGTATAACCTGAATACCGCTCAGGGCTGTACAGAGGATATCATTGACCGCCAAACTATATACGTTATCCATGCAAACCTTTCAAAGACAGCAAAAGGCTCTCAATCAATTCAAGATGAGTTTGTCACTACCGAAATTGGCATGAAAGCTTATGAAGTCCTTCAAGCGATGCATACACCACTTAGAAAAATACATCCTAGCTCACAATCCTTCTTTCATAAAACAAAACAGGACTTTAGTGAAATATCTAAAAACCAAATTGGAAGACAATCTCCAGACTGGTTTAAAGATGTAATGGGTGAAGAGCTTACGCTCACCAATGCAGATTTAATTGACCTAAAAGTATCCGACCCTAACTTATCTTTTGAAGTGGGTAAGAATTACGAATTTACACCACACCAACTTCGCCGCTCCTTTGCTTACTACTTGATAGGCTTTGAGCTATGTCACTTCCCGCAACTCAAACAACAGTTCAGTCATGTGTCTATGGCAATGACACGGCATTACGCTAAAAATGCCAGTAAATTTCAAAAAATCAGGCAAAAGAAAAAGACACTTGCGAACGAAATTGATAACGAGCGAATCAACCAAAAAGCTCGTGTCTATTTGAGTATCTATGAGAAACTGGCAAACAAGGAAAGAGTTGCAGGCGGTAAAGGCAAAGAGTTTGCTAAAAGCATGACCAAAACAGACCGTAACTTATTCAAAGATAAAGTGGATAATGACATGCTTTCTCTTAATTTCTGGGAAAAGCAACTTCGAGATAAAAAACGACACCTTCATGCGGTTGCGCCTGGAATATATTGCACTTCAACCACTTGTGGATTAAGAACGCTTGTTAACCTACTTGAATGTGTAGATTGCAAGAATGACTACATCGTGGATGCCGTATTCGCTGAGGCGATGCGTAAAGAAGCTGAAATTCACATGCTTTACGATATTGAAAATAATGAACTCACCCCACAAACTGCCGCTCAATCTTACGCTAAGATTCAAGCGGCTGAACGTATTATGAGTGATTTAGGTATCGACTATGAACCTGTTGTTTTCCCTAATGAAGTTGCGGATTTACTCATCCCATTTGGAGTGGTTTCATAATGTCACAGGCAACAAAAAAGAAACTAATTGACGCATTAGAAAGGCTGCTGAGCGGCGATGTATCAAAACTAACATCGAGAGAGCTGCGTAATAAGGCACGTAAAGGCAAACTCAAAATCAACAACAGTAGCGTTGAAAAAGAAGCAGGGCTTTCTGCTGGCGCACTAAGAAGACACAGCGATGTCGTTCTGATGATAAAAAACAAATCATTAGAAGTACAAGTTGCTCAAGATGAGAATACAGACTCCCCTATTGAAGTGCTTCAAAAGGAAATAAAGGCACTCAAAGGTGAGCGGACTCAAGCCAACAAGAAGAAAAAAGAGTATTACGATGAGGCTCAAAGCCATAAAGAGGCATTGGCTACTCAAGCAGCTATTCATGTGAAAGTAGTTCAAGAGCTTATGGATATGCTGCATGAGAGTCAGCGAGAAAAAGCTATGGATAAAATAGTCTCGACTCGCCTAGATAATGTAGTTGCACACCAATTTAGAAAGCCGAAGTAGTGAGCACCCCTATTTAAAAACTGTCCTGTTTGGAGTAAACACTAGACAGGACACTAAATTAACGATAAAAACGTACACTCTAACGTAATAAAAATGCACTAAAAAGGACGTAGCGAATAACGCTACGCCAAATACCATTAATTGAGAAAGTAAGGACAAAACCAATGGCAATCGAAGCTGGACAAATCGCACCAGATTTTACCCTGAATAACCAAGACAATAACCCAGTGACGCTATCCGAGTTTCAGGGAAAAAAGGTACTGCTCTATTTCTACCCACGCGCTTCAACACCTGGCTGCACAGTTCAGGCTAAAGGGTTACGAGATACTAAAGCTGAGTTAGATGCCCACAATGTTGTTGTTCTTGGTATCAGTCCAGACACACCGCAAAAATTAACTAACTTTATCAACAAGCAAGAGCTTAACTTCACTTTGCTAGCCGATGAAGACCACACAGTTTGTGAAAAGTACAATGTTTGGCAACTCAAGAAATTTATGGGTCGCGAAAATATGGGGGTAGTACGAACAAGCTTCCTGATTGATGAGTCTGGTAACCTTGAGCATGTATTTAACAAGTTCAAGACCAAAGATCACCATGAAGTCGTATTAGACTACCTAAACAGCAAACAAGCTTCCATGAGCAATTAACTCTTAACTTGGGGGCAGGCATGATTGGCTACATTCGAGTATCAGATTCACAAAGAGCCGATGGCGAGTCACAAAGAGAAGCTATCAAGGCGTACGCTGCTAAACGTGGCATACAAATAACGGATTGGATAGAAGAGCACGAGTCTGCCACCAAGACAGAGTTGAGCGAGCGGAAGTTATTTTCTCTCATCACCTCTCAACAAAGTATCATTGTATCGAATATCATTCGGTTGGGTCGCCATAGAGTTGTGGAGCCAGTAGGTGCCATTGGTCAAATAACCTCATACGGTGAGCTACATTTAGCATACAGCGACACCGTCATAAACTCAGAGAACGTTGACAATGCTGAAATCATTTTTACGGTTATTAGGCAGTCTTTTGCCAGCGCTGTAGAAGCCCAGAAGCGCTCTGAGCGAGCTAAAACTGACCACGCTAAACGAAAGACCAAAGGGCTATCATCTGGTCGTCAGAAGGGGCAGAAGGTGAAATCAAGGCTTGATGAGCATACAGCGTTTATATTGAACCTTCTCGACACAAAGGCCACCAAAGCTGAAATTCTTAGGCAACTAAACGAACGTGGTGTATCGATTTCTCGAAGTCGATTCTACTCTTGGTTGGAAGCCCGTGGGAGAAGTGGCCCCCCAATTTTCGGACATGATTTTAAGTGATTGATCTATTTGTATAGTACCTAAAAATACTGGAACAGATTATGACTAGAAAACGTAGAAACCACTCACCCGACTTTAAAGCTAAGGTGGCGCTTGATGCTGCTAGAGGTGATAAAACTGTCGCTGAGTTAGCTCAGAAATACAACCTTCACGCTAACCAAATCTCTACATGGAAAAAGAACTGCTCGAAAATGCAGCCATGATTTTTGCCTCTGAAAGCCAGTCAGGCAAGGACAGCTCTGAAGAAGTGGACAAACTGCACGCGAAGATCGGTCAACTGACCATGGAAAATGATTTTTTGGCAAAAGTGCTCGGTCGTTAGACCGAGCCCAGCGGAAGAGCTCGCTGGTTAAATCCACCCAATTGCCAATAAAGCGCCAGTGTGAGCTTCTCAGTATTGCTCGCTCTACTGCTTACTATCAACCCATAGGACTCTCTGCTGAAGAGATTGAACTACGTTGCATGATTGACGAAATTCACCTTCAATATCCGTTCATGGGGAGCAGACGCATTCGAAATGAGTTGTCTAAAGAAGGCCATAACGTTAATCGTAAACGTGTCGTTCGGCTCATGCGAGACATGGGCATTGGGGCTATCTATCCCAAGCCTCGAACGACCCTAGCGAACAAAGCACACAAGGTTTATCCCTACCTTTTGCGTGATATCGAAGTCACTTACCCGAGCCAAGCTTGGGCGATTGACATCACATATATCCCGATGACTAAGGGATTCCTGTATTTAGTCGCCATTATCGACTGGTATAGCCGAAAGGTGCTGTCTTGGCGGCTATCCAACACGATGGACACGAGCTTTTGTATCGAAGCCCTTGAAGACGCGCTTAAATATTATGGGCCGCCAGATATCTTCAACTCAGATCAAGGCAGTCAGTTTACCAGCACCGAATTCACACAGAAGCTAATCGACCATGGAGTCAGGATAAGTATGGATGGGAAAGGACGCTGGGTCGACAATGTTTTCATCGAGCGATTATGGAGAAGCCTGAAATATGAGGAGGTTTACTTAAAAGCTTACACCACGCCCCGAGAAGCAGAGCTTGAAATCGGCCACTACATGGTGTTTTATAATGAGGAGCGTAACCATCAGGGACTCAATGACCTCACCCCTGATGAAGCCTACTTTGGTAGGCAGAGATACGCTGTATGAGCTGGATCAACCACTTAAGATATTAGCTTATGTGTCCAACCATTGGGGTCCTCTTCTGAATGTGACATCTTAAACCTGCGCTGACAGCGTTTCTATTTCTAGCTTCGCATTACGGATGATATGTTAAATGTTCAACCGCTAATTAAAATGCTTAGTAAATAGACCAAGCATTTAGCAAGAAAGTTGACGTATTGAACGTTTGTTATGTACGTATTTTGGCAATCTCGTCATCTGTTAGCGTATCAATGAGTTTACTTAACTTTAACTGGATAATTGGGTTAAAGTTTTTAGGTTTATCTATCTCTCTCCCACCAATGCTTAGGATCTACAAACAACCAGCCTCTACGTAGTTCGAGCAAATGTTCATAAGAAGAATCAGATTGATACTCAAGTCCAGATTCACATCCACAGCACTCACAAATTTCAAATGTTGTATTACCGAAGCTATCTAATGCCGTGAAATCCGGATAACCACAAACTGGACAACCGTCACTTTTCATAGTTCCTCCAAGTACATAACGCCCAATTCTTACGAATCCCCTCATAATTTCTATATAAAACAATGAGTAGACGCACATCGCTCATTCTGATCTAATGAATTTCGCCAAAAACACACCTGATTAAATGGATTTAATAGGGAACCCTAACGATGCGCGATATTCAAATTCTACAGCAAGCTATTGAGGATCAATGCCCTGAAATTCACAAAAAACGACTTAGATCTCTGATGCTTGCAACCAAAGCGGTTCTTGATGGCTCTGACCTAACACTCACCAAAATTGGAAGAGCTCTCGACACTGATACCACAGTGAAACATGCTATCAAACGTATCGACCGACTACTTGGTAATCGCAATCTACATCGTGAAAAAGAATCCATATATAAATGGCATGCCTCCTTTATTACACGTGCCAATCCATTTCCCGTGGTGCTGGTTGATTGGTCGGATGTTCGAGAGCAACTGCGCTATATGACATTACGCGCTTCGGTATCTGTTAAAGGACGCGCCGTCACACTTTATGAGCAGGCATTTGAGTATAAAAACTATAACTCACCCAAAAGCCACCAACACTTTCTCGATAACCTGCAATCTCTGCTCCCAAAAGGTTGCACGCCTATCATTGTCTCCGACGCAGGTTTTAGAAATACATGGTTTCGGCAAGTCGCCAATAAGGGTTGGTTCTGGCTTGGACGTGTACGTGGCGAAGTCTCGATTAAGTGTGGCGAAGACTCTTGGCAATGGAATAAAACGTTTTATCCTCAAGCAACAAATAAGCCGAAGTTTTTAGGGGAAAGCCAACTGGCTAAACGCTCACCGCTTAAGTGCTTTGCTTACTTATACAAGAGTCGTTCCGAGATCTAAAAAGCCCTGCCTACGGGTTGGCGCTCCGTCATAATCGAACTCGCTGCACCAAGCGTATTGATATTTTATTACTTATGGCATTAATGGCCGAAATCATCATGTGGTGGAATGGCTTAATCACCATGCAAGCCAAATGGCATTATGACTTTCAAGCCAACACCATCAAATATCGTCGGGTGCTCTCCATTCCTAGGCTTGGTAAGGAAGTACGGTGTCATAGGAGATATCGAATACAAGAGTCCCAATATCACTGGGCAATGGTGGAATATCAACGCCTAACGCATACCTGTGGACTGGGAGATTTATGAGGAGATCCGCCAGCGCCCTGTTAAGGTGATGAGATGGTCTCCCCCTACCACTTCACATGACTATCAGCCATGCTTGGAGTGCTAAGGTCCTAAAGTAAAGGAGGGTACAGATAGTAGTGCTGACCTCTCACCGATCTTGGCAAGTAAGTAATATCCCACGTCAGTACCTGTTTCGGTGCCGTCGCTGTATAACTGCTCGGCTTGGCCACTTTCTTGCGAGCACGTTGACGTCCTCTGTGCTCAACCTGACCTGCCTGTCTTAAGGTTTGATAAAACGTAGATTCTGAGCCTAAGTAAACTCCCTTATCAAGTAACGTAGGGACGATTTGTGTTGGAGGAAGGGCGGCGTATTCAGGTGCGTTGCATACGTCCAATATGGCTGACCTTTCTTTCTCCGTTAACTTATTAGCTGGTTCTGGGCGAACAGCCAGTGGGCGCTGATCTTCTTGGACTTTTCCGCCTCGATACCACCTTCGATATGTTCTTAGGTCGATTTTCGGCAGACGACTGCCGTTGTCGACCGCTTCATGTATAAGACTTATCAGCGCTTGCCTTTTATCGGTTGACGTTAATCGACCTCGTCCTCTTCCCCGTGCTTTTTTCGCAGAACTAATAGCGCACTGGTTTCGGCTAAGGCTTTCTCTTTGTATCGAAGCTCTTTTTTCAGAGCTTTGATCTCCAGTTTGTCCGCTCGAGACTGCTGTTTCGCTTCAGCGTCTTTTTCTTTCGATGACCTAAAACCGTGTAAACACTCTTCACGCCAAGTGTGAATCTGCTCTGGGTAGAGCCCCTTTGAACGACAGTACGTACTGAGTTCATGCTCGGTCATCGTGTAGGTTTCAGCAACGACAGCGAGCTTCGTTTGTGCTGACCATTGTTCTGGCGATGTTTTCTTACTAGGTACTGCTGCCCCTTTCTATCTCAATACTTTACGCCAATTGTACAGTGTCGCTTCAGGGATGCCTTCTTCTTTCGCCACTTCCGAAATGGAGCGAGGATATGGCGGCAACAATTTCTTGAGTATGGTTTCTTTTCTTTCTGGAGAATAACGAGACAAATGAATTCTACTTACGCCCTAACTGGTTAATTTTTAAGGCTTTGTTGCTTAATTAAGTGAAAAGACATGGCTGTCCCATGTTGAT
>NZ_CAWMYL010000179.1:0-810 GCF_963871815.1 Vibrio sp. L85 | reverse complement strand
GGCACTGTTGCAAAGTTAGCGATGAGGCAGCCTTTTGTCTTATTCAAAGGCCTTACATTTCAAAAACTCTGCTTACCAGGCGCATTTCGCCCAGGGGATCACCATAATAAAATGCTGAGGCCTGGCCTTTGCGTAGTGCACGCATCACCTCAATACCTTTGATGGTGGCGTAAGCCGTCTTCATGGATTTAAATCCCAGCGTGGCGTTGATTATCCGTTTCAGTTTGCCATGATCGCATTCAATCACGTTGTTCCGGTACTTAATCTGTCGGTGTTCAACGTCAGACGGGCACCGGCCTTCGCGTTTGAGCAGAGCAAGCGCGCGACCATAGGCGGGCGCTTTATCCGTGTTGATGAATCGTGGGATCTGCCACTTCTTCACGTTGTTGAGGATTTTACCCAGAAACCGGTATGCAGCTTTGCTGTTACGACGGGAGGAGAGATAAAAATCGACAGTGCGGCCCCGGCTGTCGACGGCCCGGTACAGATACGCCCAGCGGCCATTGACCTTCACGTAGGTTTCATCCATGTGCCACGGGCAAAGATCGGAAGGGTTACGCCAGTACCAGCGCAGCCGTTTTTCCATTTCAGGCGCATAACGCTGAACCCAGCGGTAAATCGTGGAGTGATCGACATTCACTCCGCGTTCAGCCAGCATCTCCTGCAGCTCACGGTAACTGATGCCGTATTTGCAGTACCAGCGTACGGCCCACAGAATGATGTCACGCTGAAAATGCCGGCCTTTGAATGGGTTCATGTGCAGCTCCATCAGCAAAAGGGGATGATAAGTTTATCACCACCGACTATTTG
>NZ_CAWMYL010000178.1:0-2867 GCF_963871815.1 Vibrio sp. L85 | reverse complement strand
TTTGAATAAGACAAAAGGCTGCCTCATCGCTAACTTTGCAACAGTGCCGCCCCAGCAGCATCTCCAGCTGTGAACGCTGTTCGGCTGACGGTATCAGTGCCAGTTTGTTCCACAGGCGCAACGTCGCCTTTTCCCTTACCTCTGAAATCAACCGGGTCAGCGTAGTGGCTCCGGGGAGAATAATAGTCTATCCCGGCATTGCCAGTCGGGGATATTAAAAAGAGTATAGGTTTTTATTGCGATAAACTAGGTTTCACTTTGGTTCACCATGAAGATGGATTCGCAGTTCTAATGTGTAATGAGGTTCGGATTCATCTATGGGAGGCAAGTGATGAAGGCTGGCGCTCTCGTAGTAATGATTCACCGGTTTGTACAGGTGCGGAGTCGTTTATTGCTGGTACTGCTAGTTGCCGCATTGAAGTAGAGGGAATTGATGAATTATATCAACATATTAAGCCTTTGGGCATTTTGCACCCCAATACATCATTAAAAGATCAGTGGTGGGATGAACGAGACTTTGCAGTAATTGATCCCGACAACAATTTGATTAGCTTTTTTCAACAAATAAAAAGCTAAAATCTATTATTAATCTGTTCAGCAATCGGGCGCGATTGCTGAATAAAAGATACGAGAGACCTCTCTTGTATCTTTTTTATTTTGAGTGGTTTTGTCCGTTACACTAGAAAACCGAAAGACAATAAAAATTTTATTCTTGCTGAGTCTGGCTTTCGGTAAGCTAGACAAAACGGACAAAATAAAAATCTAAATATGCTTGAACAACTTGTAACTTAAATTCATAACTGTATTTTGCCATAAAAAATGACCTCCCATAAGTTAGATTTTTGGTCAGGGTGAGAGCGTGAATGGTCACTTTTTGCTCTCATCCCGTGAGAACCCTGCCGATAGCACCTGTTCAAGGTAAGCGGTATTCATTGCCGCAATGTTCTGCTTACGCCTGATACTGGCCTTTTTACCTGTTTCCTGTCGCAGCAAGTTCAGCGCCATATGGCGGATAATCGCCAACAGCTCAGCGGCGTTCTCTCGGTAGATTTGGCAGTCATCTTCGTTGAACGATGTATCCAGCACCCAGTGAAGGCTGTTTTCGATACCCCAATGACCGCGTACCGCATCAGCGAATTGCTCTTTGCTCAGCGCTGCCGAACTGATGTAGTAGCGGTATTCTAGTGATTCTTTGCCGTTAGCCGCTAAGCGATAGCTCATTGCAACACCGAGCGTTTTCAGCCCAGGCCAATGCGCGAACTCTTCCGCCAGCTCGGTGGCAGGTAGCACCGCATAGGCTCTCGCTTCTTTGCGACCACGGCCTTTCTCAATACACACGATGGGGTCATCAATAACGGGTTTCAGTTGGGCTTGCACAGCTTTGTAGAGGGTTTCCTGATTGCCTTTCACTGCCAGCAAGTAATCGGCTTCCTTGTCCGTTATCGTTTTTGCAATATCGGTTTGGCAACCCATGGCATCTATCGACACCAGTGCCCCCTTGATTTCAAGTGCATTGAGCAGCTCGGGGATAGCGGTAATTTCATTGGATTTGGCATCCGTTTTTACTTGCCCCATCACGACGCCATTGGCAGTGGCGAACGCACTGACCATGTGTATCGTAGACTTGCGGTCATCCCGTGTATAGGAGCTGCGGAGCACCTTGCCATCTACTGCGATTAGCTGTCCATTGGTTTGCTCACTCACCGCCAGCATCCACTTGCTAAAGCACTGTTGGAACTGCGTTGGGTCGAGGCGTGAAATCAATCGGGCAATGGTATCGTGTACTGGTAGGCCTGACGTAAACAGCCCCTTTTCACGTAGCCAGTTGAAGTGGGCTTCACCAAAATCTTCGATATCCTCCCAGCCGCTGGCTCCGCCAATAGTTGCGCATACGGTAAGGAACAGTACATCGAACAACGGATAGCTTACTTTAGCGCTTTGACGAGGATCTTTAATACTGCCGAAATGCTGGCAAAATACATCGATGGTCATGGAGGGCTCCCGAAAAAGGGAGTATAAGATCACAGCGCGAACGTCAGGTCAAATTGCTCGCGCATGTTCAAAAAACGTTCGCGATCTCACCCTGGATTTTTGGTCTAACTTATGGGGGTCAGTTCATTCTACACTTGGGCTGCATGTTTTGATTAATTATCTAATATCTCCGGATCTCCTGTAAAGGAATATAAAACTGCCTGCATGTTTTTCAAATAAAATACGGTGAATTTCCCATCATCAGCGCTATACCAATCTCTCAAAGGCGGATTTGCTTCAAGCATTGCTTCCCTTGCTTCCACGGTATCATCAATTACGGCTTCGCCGGTGAGCCGAATCCATTTTCCTTTTGCCATACCTGAGACTTCCACCTTTGAATTTGCCAATAACTGCTGATAAACTTTTTTCTGATTGGTTGTACCAAGATAGACCTTGCCATTCCTCTCCATGGCTGCATTAAACGGTCTGACCCTTGGCTGGTCTCCTTCAACGGTTGCAAAATAAAAAGTTTTTGCTTCATTTAAAAAATCAACAACTTGACTCATCCTTTTTTACCTCCATAAATAAATTTTTCTTTACTTTTCTTTGACCTAAATTCCACGTGCATTTTTTATTAGCTTAAAAGAACACTATTTCACGAAGAATTTAAACTGATACTCCCACATTGTAACATTATTTACCACCACCTTTCAATCTTTTTCAATAAATTATTGATTGCAACTTTTGAGTAAAGATACTTATTAAACCCTGCAAGTTATCCACAGAGCAACACTCGATTTTCAAGATGATATCTTTATTATACCAGACATTTTTCATACACTTCCTTGGGCACTGTTGCAAAGTTAGCGATGAGGCAGCCTTTTGTCTTATTCAAA
>NZ_CAWMYL010000177.1:0-460 GCF_963871815.1 Vibrio sp. L85 | reverse complement strand
TCGTATTATTGAAACGTCTCTAACAAAGATTAATCGTGAACGTATCTTGGATAAGCAATTGGCTAGGCTTGGCGAAAGGTATGACTTCATTCTTCTTGATACTCCTCCGAATCTTTCATTAACTACTCTTAATGCGATTCAGGCATCTGATCTTATTTTAATCCCTGTCGATTCAGGAGCATTTTCATTGGATGGAATCAGTCCACTTCTAGAAGCTGTATCAGAAATCAAAGACGATGACGCGAACTATCTTATCCTGAGAAATGAAGTTGACGTGAGAAATACGGTTATCAATGAGTTCATAGAAGAAGAGTTGGAAGTAGCTAAAGAGAAAGTATTGTCTGTAGCAATACGCCGCTCTGAACATGTTAGCCAGGCCAACGCAGTTAGTGCTCCGGTTCGTTTCTACAAGGCTGGTTCTTTGGTTAATAATGACTACCGTAAACTAGCTGCGATGATT